>NZ_JBQCTZ010000044.1:0-22180 GCF_051963715.1 Neisseria sp. P0001.S005
CGCCTCGCCGAAGCCCCCAGCCACGGCCTCCCCGCCCTCGCCTACGACGCCCACGCCAAAGGCACACAGGCTTATCTGTACTTGGCCGATGAACTGATTGCACGGTTGGAAAAATAAACAGAAATATTGAATATAAAAAGGCCGTCTGAAAGTTGGAAAATACTTTCAGACGGCCTTTGGTTTGATTGGGAAGAACATTTTAAAAAAGACCGCGTGCGTGCGTACCGCACACACCCTACGCATAAATTTCAAATTCTTTGTGATTCATAGGTAGGGTGTGTGCCCGAAGGCACGCACGCGGTTTGATGTAGGCTACAGCTTGCTTATCTGGACTTAGCCGATGAACTGATTGCGCGTTTGGAAAAATAAACAAGAATATGAATATAAAAAGGCCGTCTGAAAGGTAGAAAGTACTTTCAGACGGCCTTTGGTTTGATTGGAAAGAATATTTCTTAAAGACCGCGTGCGTGCGTACCGCACACACCCTACGCATAAATTTCAAATTCTTTGTGATTCATAGGTAGGGTGTGCGCCCGAAGGCACGCACGCGGTTTGATGCAGGCTACAGCTTGCTATTTAGAAAGATCTATTACAAGGTATAGATGAACAGCTTTTTCCTAAAACCCCGCCCGATCTAATTCTTCCAGCAACGCAGGCCGACGCGGTTTTTCGCTATATCGTTCCCTGATTTCGTCGGCGAAGTCTTCCATTGCCTGCCGTTGTGCGGAATATTGGCGGCGGAGGATCTTTAATTGGTTGAAGAGCTGGCGGTATTGCTTACGGTTGCTTGCCTTATCGATTTCAGCCGCAAAGATTTTCAGGTAACAAGCTACGATTCGGTCGTGATACGGCTCGGGGAAAGACGGGGCAAAACGTTCCATCATGTACAACGAAAGATGTTGCTGCAATAGGGCGAGCAACAGGTCGAATTCCTGTTCATGCTCCAATATTTCAACCCGCAGCGAATATTGACCCGACAAGCGCGCAAGCAGGCGGTTGAATTCATGCGGCCATTCGGCGGCGGGAAACGTGGCTTTCCATGCCTCGTAATGCGGCAATGAAAGGCTGGTGGAAAACGCCAAATCCGCTGCGATTTCGCGTACATTTTTACCGGTTTCCTTCAATACATCGAAAAGTTGCAGCTTCCATTTGTGCATTGTGCCGAGTGTTCCTTCATCTTCGGCAATGCTGATGCCTTCGCGCAAGAGGCGTTCCGCTTCCGCCCAATCTTGCTGCCCGACTGCTTGTTCTACCGCAATTTGTCTGAATTGCGGCAGGTGCAGATGTCGTCTGAAATAATCCTGCGCGGCAGCAGTATCGCCTTTCGCCTGCAAAACCTGCCAACCCTCAAATGCCCAAAATTCATGTTCCCAACCCGACTTGGTAACAGCCAAACGTTTAGCCACATAATCTTGCCATGCCTGCCACTCGCTGCGCAGCCGCCAGATTCGGGCGCGGATTTGGTAGATTTTATTGCCTGCCTCCGAGAAATCAAAATAGCGGCTGTCGTCCAAGCATTTGTCCAAAAAATTAATCAAACGCTTAGTGACGTTTTCCATGACCGCCTCTTCCAGCAGGTCGAGTGCCATATACATAGCATCGCCCAACATACCGTCCGAATCGTCCGCCTTTTCAAAAGCATCCTGCAAACGCGGTATCAACAGAGGCAAAGCCTGCTGCAACGCCTCCGTCCCCTCCTGCGCCACATCTTCCAACCAGTTTTGCAACCTGAAGCCCAAATCAGCGGCTTCGTAGTAATCATAATATCGGGTTCGGGAAAAGATTTTGGAGAGCTGCTGGCGATACGGATTGCCGCCCTGTTTAGGCTGCTGCGCGTCAGATTCTGCCGACTGGTTATCCTGAGTTTGCTCGCGCACCGCATACCACAACGCCGCCATATGCTTGCACGCCCAGCCATAAGGACAATCGCAGCCCCCGTCCTTAATGTACAAATCACTATCCAGCTTCAGCCATACCGAATAGTTTTCCGAACCGAACACCTCCGCCCGATAACGCCCGGCGGAAGTTTTTTGAACATCGCGAACCTTGCCCTGCTGAAAATACAGCAGACCGCGTTCGGCAATGTGGGGCGGAAATAGGCGGGGTAGGTAGATACCGGACATGGTTTGCTTCCAAGAAGTTGTTGAAACATGGGAAGTTTACTGGTTCGGGCGATGTTTGGGGAGAGGGTAGAGGGAAGATTTGCTTTGCAAAGGGGCAAAAGGTCGTCTGAAAATGGGTTTCAGACGACCTTTTGGGGAGGGTTAGAAAGGGGAAGATGATAGTTTAGAAAAATGTATACTCTTAAATCGTGAGTTGTAACTAGCTTAAGTAAGATAGACAATAATAATATATATGTGAACTTTATAAATTTTGTTGAAACTTATCCCTTTCATATTTCAATAAGTCTACTTTAGGGTCTAGGAAAATTTTATTAGATCTAATGAAATTTAAAGCTTCATCTTGAGTAAGTTCATTTGGCACAACAGTTGAAATTTTTCGAATAGCTGTAGAAGGGATTCCATAATCAATTAAAATAGATAAGTTTTGAGGTAGGAAGTCATTTTCTAAAGCGGTAGCGTAGAATAAGTAGTTTCCTGGAGTTATACTCATCTCCTTTGCCACGAATTCTTGTAAGGAATGTAAAACCTTCAACCATTTTGGTATTTTAAATTGTAAAAAACTTCTAAAAAATTTGAAAATTTTCTGAATGGCTTCATCCCATCTCTCTTGATCAGTCGGAAATTTATTTTCCTTTTCCCTTTTTAGATAATCAACAGTGCTTATTATTAATGGATATAAATCTTTCTGCATTCCATAGAAATGCGTAAAATATATAAACTGCTTACTAGAAACTTCTAGATGATCATACCTATCATCCTGTAAAAATTCAAGGCATAAGTTTAAACAAAAACTAAGTTGATCATAACTAGGATATTTATCCCAGATGAGTAATGAATATTCATTCTTTAGAAATATTTTTTTTAATTCTTTTAATAGGTTAATTTGTCCTTTGATATTAATATTATTTCTTGCTAACAACTCTTTTTCTTTGGTAGATAATTCATTAATAAGCTTAATGCTTGGGTTATTCAGATCTTTTATGTCCGATTCTCTTAAATTAATCAATACTTCATCCTGAATAGGATTTTGTTCAAAGAAAGGGATATCTACCACTACTTTTTCAGCAGCTGGCGGTTCTTCAAAATTAAAAATCTTTCCAATATAATGGGACATCAGTCTGCCAGCTCTCCCTCTCATATTACTATAATCAAAGAAATCAATATCATTTGTTCCTTTTTTCTTATTAAAGTAAATTATATTTTCTGTATTCGTATTTACTCCTTCGATAATTGTTGTGGTACAAAATATTGTATTTATTTTTCCAGAGTTAAATAAATCTATCATGGTGGACGATATATGCCTAGGCAGTGTTCCATCATGAACGCCTATTCCGAATTTAATGAGGTTTGTAAAGCTCCATTCCTCTGAAACATGTTTTTTAATCCATTCTATAATAGAAATATCATTGTTTTCTTTTGTGTAAACATCATTTTTTCTTATATAATCCATGTATTTTAAAGCTAATTTTTTTGCTTTTCTAGGAGAGGAGCAGTAAACTAAGCTATTTTTATTTTTTAATTTTATTGCTAATAATTCAAAAAGTATATTTTCTTTTTTTGCTATCGTATTAAAATCTTTTTTCTTATATTCTTTATAAATGTTGTGTTCTTCACATAAAACCAAGCTATCTGTTAGTTTAATAAATTTAGCATTATATTTACTAGCAAAACCTTCTGATATGCCTTCAATATTGGGACCTAATAAATAAAATTGGCAGTTATAAGAATATATGGCTTTCAAGAAAGCATTATTTATAGATGCAGACCTACCATCATCACGTTTTGCACTCAATTTATAAAATTCATCTATTACTAGAAAATCTATTGATGTGAAATATGGATATTCAATAGCACGTTCTGCTGTAAATAGAAAAATATTGTTTGTATCGCTTGGTTCTTGAGATGTCTTTATAATTAACTTATATATATCTTTATATTTTGATAAATTCTTTCTTGTTTCATCAAGCAATGCCAATGTTGGTTGTATAATTAGTAAATTTTTATATCGGTTTGATGCTACGATATCTTCTATAAGCAAACTTTTTCCGAAACTTGTTGGCGCACTTACTACGATATTGTTTCCTTGAAAAATTAAATCAATAATTTTCTTCTGAGCATCATGATAATATTTTTTATCTACCCCAGATGATTCATTCATATTTTTACGGATTTCAGCGGCTGTGGATGTGGTGTATAATCCTTCTTTTTCTAAGTATGGATAAAATCCGACTGATTCAATAATATCTGATAAAATATCATTCAAGGAGGCATCAAATTTTTTTCTGTTATCCAGAATATATATTAAAATAGCCCTGCCTTCTTCTTCATCTTCAAAGATAGTCTTGCTACATATATTATATATATTAAATGTTTCATCAAAATTAAAGATTTCTGAACTTTTAATTTTTTCAATTAAATCCGTAGTCAGTTTTCTCATTTTATATACTTAAATTATATTTGTTGTAATAAATCTAATTTATTATGTAGTTTTTTTACTAATTCTATTTTGTTGGGAACTGGGAATAAGATTAGAACTATATTTAATACATCCTTCAAAGGATGATTATAATGTTTATCAAAATACTGCTTAAGAAGTACCAAACTATCTATATATTCTTTTAAAAAAGCAGGATTATTTTCATCATCAAATTTGGTGAATAAATTACTTGAGTATGTACAGAATAAAGGTATTTTTATAAAATTTATTTTATCCTTTAGCGATTTTCCTGATGATAACTGCCTTACCCAGTAATCCCTATCTACTGTATTGATATGGTCAATATGATGGATATCATGTAGTCTCTTCGTGATAAGACTAAATTCATCATTTAAAAAGTCTCTGTTAAAATGATCATCTAAATCTTGTAGTAGAGCCCTAACACCTTGTTTAGGATCGCTATATAACTTTGATTCTCCTAGCCATAATGACTTACTTTGGGGTTCTATATGTATGCAATCAAAACCATGTACTGCGTGACCATATGAATCTTTAAACCAAATTTTAGAGATTAAAGGAATGGTATTGAAGTTATCTCTTAAAATTAGGTGTAGAATTAATTCACCAAATTCTCCTCGTTTTAAATATTTCTCTTCAATCTCTAACTCATCAAGTTTGCTCTCATTTCCTGAGTGATATAATTCGGCGACGTCCTTAAATGCCTTTATCTTATATAATGATTTAGCTGCTTCGCGGAGTTTACGTCTTATCTCTTGAGGTGGTGTGTAGTTACCTTCATGCAATCCAAATGCAAAATCACATAAAGCATCAAAAATGATATCGACTAATGGCTTCCATCTATATGATTTTATCAATGGATTTTCTTCGTCATAATCAAACCCAACAAAAAAACCTTCTACATTAGAGTCTGTTAGCTGATTACATATATGCCGTTTTATAATATCTTCTGAATTGAACATTTTAAACTTGTAGCTCCTAATCACATTTTGTTCAGTATATCCCACACCTTCAACAACCTCTTCACCGACACCGGATACGGCGTCTTCAACTCCTGCGCAAACAGCGACACTCTCAATTCTTCAATCATCCATCTAAACGCGGCGAGGTCGTCTGAAACGGGTAGTCCTTGTTTCACCAAACCGTCGGTTTTTTCCTGCCACATTTGTTCCAATTCCTGTATGTCGGCTTCGCGGGCTGCGTCGCGGGCGGGGTTGCCGCTGTATTTTTCGAGGCGCAGGGTCATGGCTTTGAGGTAGATGGGGAGGCGCGGCCATTGTGCCCACGGGGTGCGGGTGGCGAAGCCGGCGGTGAGCAGGGTTTGCAGGCGTTGGCGCATGAGGTGGGTGAGCGGGTGTTTGCCGAGTTTGCCGTTCAGTTCGGCGTAGGCGGCTGCGGTTTCCTGTAAGTAGCGGCTGAGGGCTTCTTTGACGGCGGGCAGGCGGCTGCGGGCGCGTTTGATTTGTTCTTTGAAGGCTTTTTCGTTGCGCGGCAGCTCGTCTTCGCCGATAAAGGCGCGGTCGCAGACGGCTTGGGTGAGGTCGTCGCGCAGGGTGTCGGCGTTGATGTGTTTGAGCAGCATGGCGGCTTGGGTGAAGCCTTGGATGCCTTTGTTCAGGTCTTTAACTTGTTCTTTTAGTTGTAGTTTCATGAGTTCGATCACGCCTAATCGGTGGGCTTGTTCGGCGGCGGCAGACGTGTCGAACAGGCGTAGGGCGATGCGGCCGTCTTTTTCTTTTTGCAGGCCGAGGTAGCCGGTGAGTTGCTGTTTGCCGCGGGCGAATTTGATGGATTCGGGCAGGGTGCCGATGTCCCATGCGGTAACGTTGTCGCGCTCGAATTCTTGGGTGTTGTCGCGGAAGGTGGTGGCGGCGGCTTTGCCAAGTTGTTGTTGGATTTGGATTAAATCGCGCCCCATGGCTAATTCTTGTCCGCCGTCGTCGATGATGCGGAGGTTGAAGTAGCAGTGTTCGGGCAGCCTGAACGCGGCCCATTCGTCTTGGTTGATTTGCTCCAGTATGCGGATGTCGCCTGCGGTTTTGGCAATGGCTTGGGCGAGTTGGGGCAGGATAGGGGCGTTGCGGTCGGGGTTTTGGCTTAAAAATTGGGTGATGAATTCGGGCACGGGTACGCAGATGCGGCGGATTTGTTTGGGCAGTGCTTTGATTTGCAAATGGATTTTTTCGCGTATCATGCCGGGCACGAGCCATTCAAGCGACGGCGCGTGCAGGCGGTTGAGGACGGTCAGCGGCACGGTCATAGTCACGCCGTCGAGCGGATGGTGTGGCTCGAAACGGTAGGAAAGTTTGAACTTGCCGTCTGCGGTTTGCCAGAATTTGGGGAACTGTTCTTCGGTAATGTGCGCGGCGGCGTGCTGCATGAGGTCGTCGCGGCTGAGGAACAGCAGGTGCGGATTGTCGCGCTCAGCAGTTTTGAGCCAGGCTTGGAAGGTGCGGATGTCGGCAAGGGGGAGGGGTTTCAGACGGCCTTTTGGGGGTGCAGGCTGCTTTTTGGGTTTGGGGTCGTCTGAAACATTTTGTAGGGTGTGTGAACTCGGTTCACGCACGCGGTTGTCCGTAGCTTTAGAATCCGCGTGCGTGGCTTGCGCTACATAACCTACGTTGTGCAGGCTGCCTGCAACCGTTGAGGCTGCGGTACTCTGTTCCCTCTCCTGTGGGAGAGGGTTAGGGAGAGGGTTTGCTGCGGTTGTGGAAAAGTTGGTTTGTGCGGCAACTGTTTTGCCCTCTCCCCAGCCCTCCCCCACGGGGGAGGGAGCGGTTTGCTGGGGATTTGCAGGATACAGGCCGTCTGAAACCGCATCCGCCGTATAAAAATCGGGCAGCCGTTCGTTATAAAACGCAAACAGGGCTTCGTCATCGACCAATACGTCTTGCTTGCGCGATTTGTGTTCGAGTTCGGTAATTTCTTTAATCAGCTTTTTATTGTGGGCAAAAAAGGCCGTCTGAAGATTGCTTTCTTGCGCCACCAATGCGCCGCGGATAAAGATTTCGCGCGCTTCTTCGGGCGCAACTTTGCCGTAAGACACGGGGCGGCGCGGCAATACGGTCAGGCCGTAAAGCGTAACGCGTTCACTGGCGACGACTTCGCCGCGTTTTTGTTCCCAGTGCGGCTCGAAATAATGATGGCGAACGAGGTGCGGCGCTTCCTGCTCTATCCATTCGGGCTGGATAACGGCGACGTCACGCGCGTAAAGGCGCGTGGTTTCAACCAATTCTGCCGCCATCACCCATTTGGGTTTGGCTTTGAACAAGGCTGATGCAGGGAAAAGGTGGAAGCGGCTGCCGCGCGCGCCGGTGTAGTCGTTGCCGTCGGGTGATTTCATGCCGACGTTGGCGATAAGGCCGGTCAGCAGGGCGCGGTGGATTTGTTCGTAGCCCGCTTCTTTGGCGGCACGGATTTGGGCGCGGTGTTGTTTCTTGTCCAGTTGTTTTTGTTTGAGTTTGGCCGCCAAATCTTGGTCGCCTTGACTTTCAGACGGTCTTAATTGCTCTTGGGAAGGAGGTTGTCTAAACGCGGCTTCTTTGGTGGTCAAACCCATTTCAATCGCGGTTTGAGCAAGCTGGTGGTGCAGCTCGCGCCATTCGCGCATACGCAGGTGCGACAGGAAATATTGGCGGCACCACTGCACCAGCTGCTTGTTGGACAAACCTTTGTCACGCTCGCGCTGGAAGCTGTCCCAAATGTTCAGATAGGCAAGAAAGTCAGATTGCTTGTCGGTAAAACGTTCGTGTGCCTTGGCTGCGGCATCGCGCGCTTCCAGCGGCCGCTCGCGCGGGTCTTGAATCGACAGCGCGGACGCAATCACCAATATTTCCGCCATGCAGTCGTGCTTCTTCGCCGCCAACAAAATGCGCGCGATTTTCGGGTCGATGGGCAGACGCGCCATTTGTTCGCCGAGTTTGGTCAGGCGGTAGCGGGGTTTGGTGGGTGTTTTCAGGCTGCTTGAAAAATTTTTGCTTTGCGAAAACTCGTTTCGCCCGTTTTCAGACGACATATGGATATGGCTTTTCATGTTTTGTATAACAGATGTGTAGGGCGGGTATTGATGCCAATCTACGCATTGGATTCAGATGATATTTATTCTGTGAATTGAATTTCAGATGCCCTGAAATTCAATTCAACAATGCCGATAAACCTTGTTTTGGGAAATGAAAAAGTAGAAGCTGCTTTTTATTGATGTACATCAAGCTACTAGCTCGGCAGTTTACCAATAATGCTTTCTTCAAAATCAAGAAGGTTTTTGATATTTCTATTCAACTTTGAATAATTTAATTTAAAATTGGATCGACATTCCTTAATTAGATGTAAATATTCAACACAATTTTTCTGCAACACTGCCAAATTTTCTATTTCCTTAATAAAATTAGAAACTATTTCCATATACTTATAATACTCCCCTTTTTTAATTGAGTAGTTACAGATAAAAGAAAACGTGTCATACGATTTTTCATTAATTTCTTTGTAATCATCTATATTCATAGTATTTAAATGATAAAATATTTCACATTCAATGCATAATCGTAAGTCGTTAAAAATATCATTAATTGTACTTTCTATATTTTCTTTATCCTTATCAAGCACTCTTCTAAGCAAATTTCTCCAATCAGCAAAAGATAAATTCTTGATATCTCTATATTCTTTTAAAGGTAAAATATAAGGGTCATATTTTAAACTAATAGAAGGTAGTGATGAAGAAGTTATTGTTATATTATTAAATTTATCGAACTCGTCACTGATATTTTTAAATGCATTAAATACGATTTCTTCTAATTTGTTTTGCTTATCTTTATTAATGATGAAATCTATTTCATCAGATAATTTATTTTTATATACAAAAACATCCCTTGCGCATAATGCAAATCCATCAGATAGAAACAGAACCTTATCATCATCTGAATATTGCTGATACCAATATTTAGCACGCTCTAATAACAAACAATAAAGCTTATCAAATTGTTTATTTTTAAGTAATTCTTCTGCTTTTTGTATACTAAATTGATTCATCCGTAGTATCCTTAATGTTTAAATTAATATAACTTAATGTATTTCGAGGAAAGCTTTTAGCCCAACATGGTTTATTGTTTATCTGTTTTCGTCGGGCATAGATGCCCGACTTTCAAGCTACCTGAAAGATTTTCAGACGGCCTCCACCGCCCCCAACTCCAGCAATACCTGAAATCCATCATTGATATACCGCGAATCGGGCATTTCTAAAAACGGGAATGCTGCTACGTCGCCCAAGTTCAGCGATGCCATGCGCAGGATGACGGCGGCGAGGTTGCTGCGGACGATTTCGGGGTCAGTGAATTCGGGGCGGCTGTTAAAATCTTCTTCTGAAAACAGCCGGATACACACGCCTGCGGAGACGCGGCCGCAGCGGCCGGAGCGTTGGCGGGCGGCGGCTTGAGAGATTTTTTCGACATGAAGCTGCTCCACTTTCGCCCGTGCGGAATAGCGTTTGACGCGCGCGAGGCCGGTGTCGATGACGTATTTGATGCCCGGCACGGTGAGCGAGGTTTCGGCGACGTTAGTCGCCAGCACGATGCGGCGTTTTACGCCTGAGGGGTGGAAGATTTTGTGCTGTTCGGCGTGCGACAGGCGTGCGAACAGGGGCAGGATTTCGTCGTTGCGGCGCAGCATGGATTTGCGCAGGGCTTCGGCGGCTTCGCGGATTTCGCGTTCGCCCGGCAGGAACACCAAAATATCGCCTTCGCCGTGTCGCGCCAATTCGTCCGCTGCATCGACAATCGCGTCGGTCAACTCCACTTCTGCGTCGTCTTCGTCTTTGCTGGTCAGCGGGCGGTAGAGGATTTCGACGGGATAGGTGCGCCCGCTTACTTCCAGCACAGGCGCGCCGTTGAAGTGTTGAGAGAAGCGTTCCGCGTCTATGGTTGCCGAGGTGATGATGACTTTCAAATCGGGGCGGCGTGGCAGCAGTTGTTTCAGGTAGCCCAAGAGGAAGTCGATGTTCAGGCTGCGTTCGTGTGCTTCGTCGATAATAATCGTGTCGTAGGCGGCGAGATAACGGTCGGTCTGCGTTTCCGCCAGCAGAATGCCATCGGTCATCAGCTTGATGCAGGCATCGCGCGAGGTGTGGTCGGTGAAGCGCACCTTATAGCCGACCGCGTTGCCGATTTCCGATTTCAGCTCTTCGGCAATCCGCTCCGCCACCGAGCGCGCGGCCAAACGGCGCGGCTGGGTATGCCCGATTAGCCCCGCCACCCCGCGCCCGAGCTCCAAGCAAATCTTGGGTAACTGCGTGGTCTTGCCCGAACCGGTTTCGCCGCAGATAATCGTTACCTGATTTTCGGCAATGGCTTTTTTGATTTCGTCGAGCTTTTCGTGAACGGGCAGGGTGTTGTCGAATTCGGGTTTGGGTAATGCAGCCAAACGCTTCAAAAAGATTTCGTGCGATTTTCGGTATTTTTCTTCGACTTTGGACAAACCGCCGTATTTGTTGGGATTTTTGAAGGCGGAACGCAGGAAGTGGCGGTCTTTGGAGAGGGTTTGGGAGAAATCGGGATGGGGCATGATGGTGCAATGAATTAAATAATGTGAAAAAAATGGAATTATAGCAAAAGGCCGTCTGAAACTTGCTTGCTTTCAAGTTTCAGACGGCCTTTGTATGGGTAAACCGTTTTAGTCGGCGGCGTGCCAAGGTTTTTGCATACCGGCGTGGAAACTCGGTTTTTCTCCGCCCCACAAGGTGTCGATGTCGTAAAAGTCGCGCACGGCAGGGAGCATGACGTGGACAACGAGGTCGCCTGCGTCGACGAGCGTCCATTCGCCGCTGTCGCCTTCGGTGCTGAGGATTTCAAAACCGGCTTCTTTCAAATCGACGGCAACGTTGTTCGCCAGTGCTTTGACTTGGCGTGTGCTGTCGCCGCTGGCGATAATCATGCGGGCGAACAGGGAGGTTTTGTCTTGGGTTTCCAAAACAGAGATGTCTTTGGCTTTAATGTCTTCGAGGGCGTTTACGGCCACTTCGACCATTTTTTGCAGGTCTTGCAATTCTTGTTCGTTCATTATTTTCCTAGTTGAAATGTTTTCAGACGGCATTATAGCTTATCTGCCTGAATAAACGCTATTTTTCATAGAGTTTGTGTTGGCGGATGTATTGGGCGACAGGTTGCGGCAGGCCGTCTGAATGGTGCGTTTTGGCGAGATCGGCACGGATTTGGGTGGAGCTGGTGTTGTGCAACGGCGCGTTGAGGATGCGGACGCTGCCGTTTTGTAGGGCTTCGCCGAGCCATGCGTGTAATTCGCGCGGGGTTTTGTTGAGGTTGTCGCCTTGGCGCATGGCGATGGCGATATTAGTCTGGCGCACGAGGTTTTGCCATTTTTTCCATGTGTGCAGCTGCATCAGGCTGTCGCTGCCCATCAGCCACCACAGTTGCGCGCCGGGAAATTGCTGGCGGAAGATTTGGACGGTGTCAAACGTATAAGTCGCGCCGTCGCGGACGATGTCGCAGTCGCTGGCGGCGAATCTCGGCTCGTCGGCGATGGCGAGTTCGACCATATTGAGGCGCTCTTGTGCCGGCGTGCGCGTGCTGTCTTTGTGGTACGGGTCGCCTGCCGGCAGGAAGACGACAAGGTCCAAACCGATTTCGTCGGCAAAGGCGCGGGCGATGTGGAGGTGGCCGTTGTGGATGGGGTCAAACGTGCCGCCGAATAATCCGATGTTTTTCATTTCGTGGTGGTGTCTGCGTTAGATGTTGGGCCGTCTGAAACAGGCAGGCTGCCGTCAACAATCAGGTTGAGCTTGCCTGTAGTCGGGTGGATGACCAGGCCGTGGATGGCGATGTTGTCGGGCATCAGCGGATGTTTGCGAATCAGCTCGACGGTATGGCGCACGCTGTCTTCGACGTTGTCAAAACCGGTCAGCCAGCCGTCCAAATCGATACCAGCATTGCGCAGGGTTTCGATGCGGTCGTCGGGGATATTGCTGTCGTGTACGCGTTGGAGGAACTCTTCAGCGTGCAATCCGCGCATACCGCAGTCGTGGTGGGCAATGACCATGATTTCTTTGACTTTGAGTTCAAATACGGCCACCAACAAACTGCGCATCACCGAACCCCAAGGGTGGGTCACCAGCGCACCGGCGTTTTTGATGAGCTTGGCATCGCCGTTTTTCAAGCCCAAGGCATTGGGCAGCAATTCGATAATGCGTGCGTCCATGCAGGAAAGAATGGCCAGCTCGCGGCCGGGGTATTTGTTGGTGAAATATTTTTCGTACTCTCCCGATTCAACGAAATGTTGGTTGTAGGAAAGGATATCGGTCAATTCACTCATGATGATGTGCTCTTTTCGGATGATTTACTCTATTATAGCGGTTTTCAAGGGGTATGGTCGTTTTGCAAATTCGCCGTAAACGGCTAAAATCGACGTATCTTTAGTTCTTTTGGAGGATGCGCCATGTCTCAGTCTTTCCGTTTTGAACAAGTATTCACACCCGATGTCCACGACGCATTGTGGGATTGGGCGCAAACAAGCTATGGCGCATCCGACGATTGGTGCATTCTGTATCTCAACGGCCTGCCTTTAGGCCGTCTGAACCCGTTATGGCGCGAACGCCTCGGACAAGATTGGACAGGCAGGCAGGCACCCCTTTCAGACGGCCTGAATTTGGAAACAGACAGCTGGACTCAGATGGGCGACAGTTTGCAAACGCTGGCGCAACAATGGCGCGAGTGCGGTTGGCTCAAAGGTTGGCGCGGTGAAAAGTTTGACATCTGCGACCAGTCGGGTAAGCCTTTATGCGCACTCGAACGCGCCGCCTTCCGTCCGTTCGGCCTGATGAGTCAGGCAGTTCACTTAAACGGGTTGGTCGAAACAGAAGACGGTTTACGCTTTTGGATAGGCCGCCGCAGTCCGCACAAAGCCGTCGATCCGAACAAACTCGACAACCTGACCGGCGGCGGCATCAGCAGTGGCGAGAGGCCGTCTGAAGCCGTCTGCCGCGAAGGCGAAGAAGAAGCCGGCATTCCCGCTTCTCTGACACCCCATATCCGACCGACCGCCCAAATATATAGTTTGCGCCCCGTTAATCGCGGTGTCCACAACGAAATCCTGTATATCTTCGACATCGTCCTGCCCGAAGGCTTCCAACCCGCCAACCAAGACGGCGAAGTCGCCGGTTTTGAACTGATGGACATCCCCACCCTGCTCGATGCCATGTTGGGCGGACACATGATGCACGATGCCCAGTTGGTCACGATCGAAGCCTGCCGTCGATACGGCCTAATCGACCCCAAACATCCGCTGTCCGCATGGCTCGACAGCATCCGTTGCCGACCCCATTTTTAAAGGCCGTCTGAAACCATGTTGCAACTTAAAAACATCAACAAACGCTTCGGCAGCAAAACCGTTGCCCAAGACATCAACCTAAACGTCGAAGCAGGCGAAATCCTCGCCGTACTCGGCCGCTCCGGCTGCGGCAAATCCACCCTGCTCAAAACCATCGTCGGCCTGGTGCATCCAGACAGCGGCGAAGTCTGGCTCAACGGCGACAACATCACCGACATGCCGTCTGAAAAACGCAATATCTCGCTGATGTTTCAAGACTACGCCCTTTTGCCGCATTTAACCGCCCTCGACAACGTCGGCTTCGGCCTCAAAATGCGCCGCCTGCCCAAAGCCGACATCGAAGAACAATCCATGCAGGCCTTGCGCGACATCGGTTTGGAACACGAAGCGCAACGCAAACCCGAAAGCCTCTCCGGCGGTGAACAGCAACGCCTCGCTCTCGCACGCGCCCTCATCACGCGCCCGTCGCTGTTGCTCTTGGACGAAGCCTTCTCCAGCCTCGACACCCACCTGCGCCACCACCTGCGCACCCTGACCGCCGAACGCATCCGCAGTCAAAACATCCCCGCCATCCTCGTGACCCACTCTGCCGAGGAAGCCTGCACCATGGCCGACACCATCGCCATCATGCACGAAGGCCGCATCCTCCAACACGGCACACCGGAAACCCTTATCCGCCGCCCCGTCAATGCCCAAGCTGCCTTACTGCTCGGTTTGGCCAACACCGGCGACACACGCTACATTCCCCAACACGCCATCCGATTCGACCCGAACGGCACGTCCGTCCGCATCAACGAAGCCGTCCCCCTCGCCGAAGGCACACGCCTTACCCTCGTCCATCCGCAATACGGCGATTTGATTTGGTATCCCCACGCCGACCACGATACGGACAAACCGCAAACCGGACAGGAAATCCGCATCAGCGTGGATGAAAGTCAGATTGTTTGGTTTGATTGAATTTGATGGATTAAAAAAAGAAAAAGGCCGTCTGAAATTTAAGTTTCAGACGGCCTTTGTTATCTAAGCCATCAATCAGACAAACCCATCTGATCTACAATCGCTATTTACTTCACTTTCGTACATACCTCACGGGAAGTTCCATCCTCAGACACCAATTTGCCTGTTTTATCCATTTGATAAACCTCGTCTTCACCGGGCTTGTCCATCTGCGCGACCAATCCGGTGTATATCATACTTTCCAAGAATTGGCCGTCTTCTGATTCTTCCAACCATGCCAATGTTTCAGGGCTGTGGAGTCGTGAAACTTCGCTGTACTTGATTTGGCTTTGAGTTAAGGCTTTGTTCGCAAAACGCCATTTACCCCTACCGACAACATGGTACGCTAAGACATTGCCGTCATCGTCCACTTTGAGCTTAGCGTCGCCACGGAAACTGCCGTCCTGAAGATATTCGACTTTTGTATCACTGTGGATGTTTTCATCAGAGCCAACGCAATGCCATGTACCGACAATCGGAGAAGCCAGGGCGGTTGTTGCGGATAAAAGTATCGGCAAAATAAAGAGTTGCATCTATTTCCTTTCTTAAAAGAGGCCGTCTGAAAAGTTGCAATGACATTGAAGCTGCATTTTCAGACGGCCTTTGCGAGTATTCTGTCGCAGGCAGACGTTCAAGAGATGTAAATCACGAGGACGGCAATCAGCACCAGCTGGACACCCAGCTTTATCAGCGCGGTACGGCTGACGAAGTAGATAAACCAAGTGCCGGTCAGAATCAACAGTAGAATAATCAGCCACGGCCGCCATTTGTTGAGGTGGACGGCTTCGGTAAAGCAGGTATGAATATGAAGTACGACGATGGCGACGATGAGCAATATAGGCACGATGAAGTCCATAATTTGATTTCCTTTTGATAAGGCCGTCTGAAAACCGTGGTTTCAGGTTTTCAGACGGCCTTGTCTATTCAATCAAAATCAGTCTTTCAACTTCGCCAACTGAGTTTGAACTTTCGCCATTTTGTCTTCCAATTCCGCCAAATCGGCTTTGTCTTTTTCCACCAGATGCGCCGGGGCTTTTTCGGTGTAGCCGGGTTTGGAGAGTTTGGCGTTGAGTTTGTCCAAGGCTTTTTGCAGCTTCTCGGCTTCTTTGCTCAAACGAGCGGTTTCGGCGGCTTTGTCGATTTCGACTTTCAACATCAGGCGCGCGCCGTTGCAGACGGCGACGGGGGCGTCTTCCGCTTCGGGCAGGCTGTCCACCAGCTTGGCTTCAGTCAGTCGGGTCAGCGACGGCAGGTATTTGAGCAGGCCTTCGAGTTCTGCACTGCCTTCGACGAAGAGCGGCGCTTTGACGTTTGGCGCGATACCCATTTCGCCGCGCAGTTTGCGCACTTCTTCCACCAAGTCTTTCAATGCAGCCATTTTGTCGAAGGCCGTCTGAACGATTTTTTCTTTATCGGCTTGCGGATAGGCGGCCAACATGATGCTGTCGGCGGTTTTGGCATTCGCCAGAGGCGCAACGACCTGCCACAGCTCTTCGGTAATGAAAGGCATGATTGGGTGCAGCAGGCGCAGGATGGTTTCGAGTACGCGCACGAGGGTGCGGCGTGTGGTGCGCTGGGTTGTCGGGCAGCCGGTTTGGATTTGCACTTTTGCCAGCTCGATGTACCAGTCGCAATATTCGTTCCACACAAATTCGTACAGCGTTTGCGCGGCAAGGTCAAAGCGGTAGGTTTCAAAGGCTTCGGCAACGGCGGCTTCGGCTTGTTGCAGTTTGCCGATAATCCATTGGTCGGCAAAGGTAAACGCCAACGGCTGCATTTCGTCTTGACCGCAGTCTTTGTCTTCGGTGTTCATCAACACGAAGTTGGTGGCGTTCCACAATTTATTGCAGAAGTTGCGGTAGCCTTCGGCGCGTTTGAAGTCGAAGTTGACGCTGCGGCCGAGGCTGGCGTAGCTCGCCATGGTGAAGCGCAATGCGTCCGCGCCCATGCTCGGAATGCCTTCGGGGAAGAGTTTTTTGGTGGCTTCTTCCACTTTCGGCGCGGTTTCGGGTTTGCGCAGGCCGGTGGTACGTTTCACCAGCAGTTTTTCCAAGTCGATGCCGTCGATCAAATCCACAGGGTCGATGACGTTGCCTTCGGATTTGGACATTTTTTTGCCTTCGTGGTCGCGCACGATGCCGTGGATATACACGTCTTTAAACGGTACTTTGCCGGTGAAGTGGGTGGTCATCATAATCATGCGCGCCACCCAGAAGAAGATGATTTCGTAGCCGGTGACCAAGACGTTGGACGGCAGGAAGGCTTTGAGTTCGTCGGTTTCAGACGGCCAGCCGAGCGTGGAAAACGGCACGAGCGCGGAGGAAAACCATGTGTCCAATACGTCTTCTTCGCGGGTCAAACCGGTTTTACCGGCTTGTTTTTCGGCTTCCGCCTCATTGCGGGCGACGTACACATTGCCTTCGTTGTCGTACCATGCAGGGATTTGATGACCCCACCACAGTTGGCGCGAGATACACCAGTCTTGGATGTTGTTCATCCATTGGTTGTAGGTGTTGACCCAGTTTTCAGGGATAAAGCGTACCGCGCCGCTGTCGACGGCTTTTTTGGCTTTGTCGGCGAGGCTCAGGCCTTTGAATTCGCTGTCAGGCTCGCCGCCGTTTGGCGTAGCGGACATGGCGACAAACCATTGGCTGGTCAGCATCGGCTCAATCACCGAACCTGTGCGGTCGCCTTTCGGCGTCATCAGCGTGTGCGCTTTGATTTCGACCAACAAGCCTTGTTCCTGCAAATCGGCAACCATTTGTTTGCGCGCGGCAAAGCGGTCTAAGCCTGCGTATTTTTCAGGCAGGGCAAAGCCTGGTTGCGCTTCGCCTTTGAAGTTGAACACTTCGGCGTTTGCCAGCACTTTGGCTTCCAAATCGAACACGTTAACCAAACGCGTGTCGTGGCGTTTGCCGACTTCGTAGTCGTTGAAGTCGTGCGCAGGCGTGATTTTCACGCAACCTGTGCCAAAGTCTTTTTCAACGTATTCGTCAGCAATCACGGGGATGGTGCGACCGGTCAGCGGCAGGATTAATTCCTTGCCGATCAAATGGGTATAACGTTCGTCTTCAGGACTGACGGCTACGGCAACGTCGCCCAGCAGCGTTTCGGGGCGGGTGGTCGCGACGATAACGGCTTCGGCGGGATTGTCCGCCAGCGGATAGCGGATGTGCCACATAGAGCCTTGTTCTTCCACGCTTTCCACTTCCAAATCCGACACCGCCGTACCGAGCACGGGATCCCAGTTCACCAAGCGTTTGCCGCGGTAAATCAAGCCCTGTTCAAACAGGCGCACAAACACTTCGGTCACGGTTTCGGCACGCACGTCGTCCATCGTGAAATACTCACGCGTCCAGTCGGCAGAGCAGCCCACGCGACGCATTTGTTGGGTAATCGTACCGCCGGAAACTTCTTTCCATTCCCACACTTTTTCCAAGAATTTCTCGCGGCCCAAGTCATGACGGGACACGTTTTGCGCGGCAAGCTGACGCTCGACCACGATTTGCGTGGCAATGCCCGCGTGGTCGGTGCCCGGAATCCAGGCTGTGTTGCAGCCTTTCATGCGGTAGTAACGGGTCAGGCCGTCCATGATGGTTTGGTTGAAGGCATGGCCCATGTGCAGCGTGCCAGTTACATTGGGCGGCGGCAGTTGGATGGAGAAAGACGGTTTCGTCAAATCCATATCAGGCTGGAAATAGCCCTGCTCTTCCCAGTTTTGATAATGTTTGGATTCGATTTCGGCTGGATTGTATTTGTCTAACATGATGGAACTTTGTGAAATTAAGGTTATTTTTGATGTGCGGATTATAACGCAAAAAGGCCGTCTGAATCATTTCAGACGGCCTTTGGCATACGGGTTTTAAAAACGGAACAATACCAGGCTGACGGCAATCACCGCCATACCCGTTGTCAGGCCGTAAACGGTTTCATGGCCGTCTGAATAGCGTTTGGCGGCCGGCAGCAGCTCGTCCAACGCCAAAAACACCATCACGCCGGCTATCACGCCGAACACCGAACCGAACACGGCAGGCGATAAAAACGGCTGCAAAACCAAATAGCCCAAAGCCGCCCCCAAAGGCTCGGCCAAGCCGGATAGCAGACACGCCCATACCGTTTTCTTACGGCTGCGGGTGGCAAAATAAACCGGCGCGGCGATGGAAATGCCCTCCGGAATATTATGGATGGCAATCGCCAAGGCCAAAGGCATCCCGACCGCCGGATTTTCCAAGGTGGCAAAAAACGTCGCCAAGCCTTCGGGGAAATTGTGCGCAGTAATCGCAAACGCCGCCATCATGCCGACTCGCGCGATATGGCGGCGTTTGCTTTCTTGAAACGACGGGTCTTGCGCGTCTAAGGTTTCATGCGGGTTCGGCACCAGGCGGTCGATCAGCGCAATGCCGCCCATACCGACCAAAAATGCCATGGTCGCCGCCGCAAACGCGTGGTCTTTATCATAAATTTCAGCGAACGCCTCACTGGATTTACTAAAAATCTCCGTCAGGGAAACATACACCATCGCACCGCCGGCAAATGCCAAACCAAACGACAACACCCGCGGATTGGGCGTTTTGGAAAACATCACCAGGCCGCTGCCTAATACGGTAAACAAACCGGCAGCCAACGTAATGGAAAAGGCAACGGCCAAATTGGACATCGAAAAATCGGGCATGAGAAAACCTGCACTCAAAGCTGGGACAGGTTCAGACTAACACTTTTTAATGCGTATGATAATAGTTATTATTTATTTTATTGATTAGGTACACGGATTTTGAAACAAAAGGCCGTCTGAAAAATGATTTTCAGACGGCCTTTAAACCTTATCGCTTTCCAGCTTAAGCCTGATAACGCGACAGGATCAAATCGTCGCTGCGGATTTCGGTGTCTTTGCCGCTCACGATATCGGCGGTTAATTTTGCCGAACCCAGCGACATGGTCCAGCCCAAAGTACCGTGACCGGTATTTAGGAATAAGTTTTCAAAGCGGGTACGCCCGATTAACGGCGTGCTGTCAGGCGTCATCGGTCTGAGGCCGCTCCAGAACAATGCTTGGCTCAAATCGCCGCCTTCAGGAAACAAATCGTTGACGACCAAAGCCAAGGTTTCGCGGCGTTTTTCGGGCAGTTTGATTTCGTAGCCGGACAATTCCGCCATGCCGCCGACGCGGATTCTGTTGTCAAAGCGCGTGATGGCGACTTTGTAGCTCTCATCTAACACGGTGGAAACCGGCGCGCCGTCTGAATTGGTGACGGGCAGGGTCAAGGAATAGCCTTTGACGGGATAAATCGGCAGATTGAGATCCAACTGCACCAAAACCGTCCTGCTGAAGCAGCCGAGCGCGCAGACGAAGGCATCTGCTTCAAAGCGTTCTTTTTCGGTTTCGACTGCGCTGATGCGCTGCCCATTGTGTTCGATGCGGCGGATGGTTTGGTTGAAATGGAACTGTACGCCTTTTTCCAGACAGAGTTGGTACAGGTTTTGGGTGAAGAGGTGGCAGTCGCCGGTCGCATCCGCAGGCAGGTGCAGGCCGCCGGCAATTTTGGCGGTAACGCGCGCCAGCGCAGGCTCAAATTCTGCGCATTCTTCGGGTTTCAGACGGCGGTAGGGCACGCCGTAGCGTTCCAAAACGGCAATGTCTTGTTCTGCTGCTTCGACTTCTTTGGCTTGGCGGAAAATCTGCAACGTCCCTTTTTTGCGCCCTTCAAAATTCATGCCGGTTTGCGCTTCAAAACGGCGGAACATTTCACGGCTGTATTCGGAAATCCTGACCATGCGCTCTTTGTTGGTTTGATAGCGTGCTGCCGTGCAGTTTTGCAGCATTTGCCACAGCCATTCGATTTGATACAGGCTGCCGTCAGGGCGAAACAGCAAAGGCGGATGGCTTTTAAACAGCCATTTCAGCGCTTTGGTCGGGATACCGGGTGCAGCCCACGGCGTGGTATAGCCGTAAGAGAGCTGGCCTGCGTTGGCAAAACTGGTTTCCATCGCCACGCCCTCGGCGCGGTCGATGACCGTTACTTCATGTCCGGCCTCTGCCAGATACCACGCGGAAGATACGCCGGCAACACCAGCACCTAAAACAAGCACTTTCATTTTTCTCCTCCTCTGACTTTTTTCAAAACAAACTTAATATACACTGGGCCGTCTGAATGTTCAGGTTCAGACGGCCTTGGACATTAATGCGGCAATTCGCCGTTTTTGATTTTTTGTTTGAAGTCGCGCGTTTCATTGACGATGACTTTCGCCATCAACAAAAGCGCAATCAGGTTGGGCAATGCCATCAAGCCGTTGAATGTGTCCGAAGCCAGCCACACCAAATCAAGGCTCAACACGGTTCCCAGCATAACTGAAGAAACATAACCGACGCGGTACAAACCGGCAAACTTCTCGCCGAAGACGTAAACCGCGCATTTCTCGCCGTAATAACACCAGCCGAGAATGGTTGAGTAGGCAAAGAAAATCAGGCCGATGGTCACAATCCAGCCGCCGATGCCGGGCAGCATTTTTTGGAAAGTGACGGTTGTCAGCGCCGCGCCGCTCAATTCAGGTTTCACAAACTCGCCACCTGCGCCGAGCAGACCCATGACCAACACGATACCGGTAATCGAGCAAACAACAATGGTGTCCAAAAAAGTACCGGTCATGGAAACCAAAGCCTGACGGACGGGGTGGTCAGTTTTCGCGGCTGCGGCGGCAATTGGCGCAGAACCCATACCCGCTTCGTTGGAGAACACGCCGCGCGCCACGCCGTAGCGGATGACCGTACCGATGGCGCCGCCGGCCACAGCTTGCGCGCTAAACGCATCGGAGAAAATCAGTTTGACGGCAGGCATCAACACATCGGAATTAATCACGATAATGGCAATACCGCCTACTACATAAAACACTGCCATGGCAGGTACGATAAAGGACGCGGCTTTGGCAATGCCCTTAATGCCGCCCAAAAGCACAATGGCCGTTAATACGGTCAATATCACGCCGGTGTAGGCTGGTTCGACGCCGAAGCTGGTTTGCACTGCCTGCGCAACCGAGTTGGACTGCACCGAGCTGCCGATACCGAAGGAAGCGAATGTGCCAAACAGCGCAAACGCGACGGCCATCCATTTCCAGTTTTGGCCCAAACCTTTTTCGATGTAATACATCGGGCCACCGGACATTTCGCCTTTGGAATTGGTCACGCGGTATTTCACCGCCAATACGCCTTCGCCGTATTTGGTGGCCATACCGAAAATGGCGGTCATCCACATCCAAAATACCGCGCCCGGGCCGCCGGTTACCAC
>NZ_JBQCTZ010000045.1:0-22166 GCF_051963715.1 Neisseria sp. P0001.S005
TTGAGCGGCGAAGATGCGGTTAAGATGCAAAAACTGATTGACGCATTGGAAGATTTGGACGACGTACAAGACGTTTACACTTCTGCCGTGTTGAATCTGGACTAAACAGTTTAAAGAACAAAAGGCCGTCTGAAATTTCAGACGGCCTTTTTATATCGAAACCAATCAGATTTTTCTGGTTTTCAACCAAGCCCAAAGCAGCAGTAATACCACAAAGCCGAAATACAAAATACTCCATATTGGCAGGGCGACGCCGAATAGATAGTCCGGCTCGGCGCAGTTGCCAAAGCCGCGGACGATGGGTTCAAACCAATCGAACAAAGGCCAGTCGCGCAGGCGGAAAGTCCAGGGTGCGCCACAAGAAGGGGCGGTGCCGGGCGGCAGGCTTTGCAGCCAAATTTGATAGGCGGCGACACCGGCGCCGTAAATAGCCGGAGCGGCAATCAACAATGCCGAGAGCGAGCGGGCAAATTTGGAAGATTGAGAACTAAATGCCGTAACAATGGCCAACAGCCCGACAGCCAATACGCACAAGCGTTGCAGGATGCACAATACGCACGGGTTCATGCCCAAAACGTATTGGGAAATAAAGGAGCCGCAGGCGGCAAATATGGAGAGGACGACTAGAAATAAAACAGTCTTGCGGAAAAAGTTCATAACATAAAACCTTTCAGACGGCCTAGACGCAAAACAGCCGCTAAATAATGTTTACTTTAACACAAAACGCATATGCTTTTTTTGATTTGACGGTTTTTTGCGTATGTTTGTTGATGTTGCGTAACCATAAATATGGAAACAAGAATGTGTTCCATATCGAAAAGGCCGTCTGAAGTGTTCAGACGGCCTTTAGGGGAGAGACGTTTTATTTTTTCCCGTGAGATTTTTTGACATCTGCTTCAGTAATCGTACCGCCGCCATTATTGAAGGCGTTCATGATGTAAGTGGCAACAGCGGCGACATCGGCATCATTGATGGCAGTAGAAGGCATGAAGCCGTTGTAGGGTTTGCCGTTTACTTTAATCGGGCCGTTGATGCCTTTGGTCATGCTTTGCAACAGCACTTGCGGTTTTTTGTTGATATAGTCGGACTGGAATAAAGGCGGGAACATGGCACCACGGCCTTCGCCTTTTTTGCCGTGGCAGGCGGCGCAGTTGGTTTCGTAAATCTTTTGTCCTTTGCTCATCAGCGCGGCATCAGCGGCAAAAGCGGTTGGGATGCTGAGTGCGGTCAGAAGGAGCAGGATAGGGCGGAGTGCAGTCATGATGTGTTCCTTTTTGAGTGGTATTTTTGATGGCCACACGCTTGGTTTGCGTTTTAATAGCTTGATGATAACGCTAAAGGCCGTCTGAAAGTGGATTTTTCAGACGGCCTTTGGTTTAGGTCAAATCCAGCCTTGCAGATTGGCCCGACTTAATTGTGCAAGTGCGGCAATCCAGTCGGCGGAATCGTTGAGGCAGGGGATGTAACGGTATTCTTTGCCGCCTGCGGCGTGGAATTGTTCGCGTCCCATAATGGCGATTTCTTCCATGGTTTCGAGGCAGTCGGCCAGGAAGCCGGGGCAGAATACATCAAGTTTGGTCGTGCCTTGTTTCGGCAGATGATCAAACAGGGCTTGCGTGCTGGGCTTGACCCATTGGGATTTGCCAAACTGGCTTTGGAAAGAAACGATGTATTCTTGTTCGGACAAGCCCAATGCCTGCGCCAGCAGCTTGGCAGTATGGTGGCACTCGTCAGGATAGGGGTCGCCGTCGTCGTGATGCTTTTGCGGAATGCCGTGGAAACTCAACATCAGTTTTTCGCCGCGTCCGTTTTGGGCCCAATAGGCTTCAATATGCTGCTTCATGGCTTGAATATAGGCGGCATCGTCGTAATAACGGGAGACAGTGCGGACGCTCATTTGGTTGCGTTGCAGCAATAACTCTTGAAATACTTTATCCAAAGCCGCGCCGGTAGAAGAACCGGCATATTGCGGATAGAGCGGAATGACCAGCAATTTGCCCACGCCTTGGGCTTTGAGTTCCGCCAAAACATCGGCAACGCTTGGGTTGCCGTAAGTCATGGCATGACGGACGATGACATCGGGCAAATGTTTGGCCAGGGCTTCTGCTTGGCGGCGTGTGTAAACCTTAAGCGGCGAACCTTCTTTAAACCAAACTTTTTCATAGGCATGCGCGCTTTTTTTTGGACGAAAAGTCAATACCAAGCCGCGCAATATCGGTTGCCATAGGAGCTTGGGCAGTTCGACAACGCGTTGATCAGACAGAAATTCTTTCAAGTAAGGCTTGACTGCGGCAGCAGTGGGCGCATCAGGCGTGCCGAGGTTGAGCAGCAGGACGGCGGTGCGGTTTTGTGCGGTGTAGGCTAAGGGCGGTTCGGTATGGAAACGGGACATGATTGTGCTTTATTAATTAAGAATATTGAGGCCGTCTGAAAAGCAGTTTGAATCCAAACCTGATTTCAGACGGCCTTTAAAAGGATTAATCCACACCGCGGGCGCGGTTTTCATGGAATTGCGCCTGCCAATCGGCAAATTTACCTTGCTCGATGGCTTCGCGCATTTCTGCCATGATGACTTGGTAGAAGTGCAGATTGTGGATGGTGTTGAGCTGTGCGCCCAAGATTTCGCCGACACGGTGCAGATGATGAAGGTAGGAGCGGCTGAAATTCTGACAGGCGTAGCAGGTGCAGCTTTCGTCAATCGGACGCTTGTCGAGTTTGTGTTTGGCGTTTTTGATTTTCAAATCGCCAAAACGGGTAAACAGCCAGCCGTTACGCGCATTGCGGGTGGGCATAACGCAGTCGAACATATCCACGCCGTGTGCCACGCCGTACACTAAGTCTTCAGGCGTGCCGACGCCCATCAAATAATGTGGCTTGTGTTCCGGCAGGATAGGGCCGACGGCGCGCAACATACGGTACATTTCGGGCTTGGGTTCGCCAACGGACAAACCGCCGATGGCCAAGCCGGGGAAGTCGAGCTCTTCCAAGCCTTTCAGCGACTCTTCGCGCAAATCTTCATACATCGCGCCTTGTACAATGCCAAACAGCGCATTTGGGTTTTTCAGGTCTTCAAAAGCCTTTTTGCTTCGTTCCGCCCAGCGCAGGCTCATTTGCAACGATTTTTGCGCTTGGCTGTGCGTTGCTTCTCCAGGGGTGCATTCGTCCAACTGCATCACGATGTCGGAATTCAATACGGTTTGGATTTTCATCGACACTTCGGGCGAGAGGAAAAGTTTGTCGCCGTTGATCGGGCTTTGGAATGTACAGCCTTCTTCGGTCAGCTTGCGCATGTCGGACAACGAAAATACTTGAAAACCGCCCGAGTCGGTCAAAATCGGCTTATTCCAACCGATAAATTCGTGCAGGCCGCCGAATTGTTCGATGACTTCCAAGCCTGGGCGCAGCCACAGATGGTAAGTGTTGCCTAAGATGATTTGTGCTTTGATGTCATGCAGGTTTTGCGGGTTCATCGCTTTGACCGAACCATATGTGCCGACAGGCATAAATACCGGCGTTTCGATTTTGCCGTGGTTCAGTTCCAAAGTGCCGCGTCGGGCATGACCGTCTTTTTTGTGTAAGGTAAATTTGAGCATAGTAATAATAGATTGGACGTTCGCGTGTGTGCGAAATGAAAGGGCAGATTATAAAGGATTTTTCGTTGGTTGACGGCCGGATTTTATCTTTGTTAAGACAATGCTTCAGACGGCCTGAATGACGGAGGAAATAAAAAATGAGGTATAAATCAAACAAAAATATTCAGGCCGTCTGAAAAGTATTTACAGATGCTTGCAAAAGGGAACACGCTTCGTTACAATAAGCGACTTAGATGAAGGCACATAGCTCAGTTGGTTAGAGCACCACCTTGACATGGTGGGGGTCGTTGGTTCGAGTCCAATTGTGCCTACCAAATTTCCATAACGGCTTTATGCCGTTATTTTTTAATGTTTTGGAGCTTTCTGATGTTGAACATTACCTTGCCGGACGGTTCGGTCCGCCAATATGAATCACCCGTTACCGTGGCGCAAATTGCAGCGTCTATCGGTGCAGGTCTGGCAAAGGCAACGGTAGCGGGCAAGGTTAACGGTAAATTGGTGGATGCTTGCGATCCGATTACCGAAGATGCCCATGTTCAAATCATTACGCCTAAAGACAAAGAAGGCGTGGAAATTATCCGCCACTCCTGCGCGCACTTGGTCGGTCATGCGGTCAAGCAGCTCTACCCTGATGCCAAAATGGTTATCGGCCCGGTGATTGAAGACGGGTTCTATTATGATATCGCAACTGAAAAACCATTTACGCCTGATGATGTGGCCGCTATCGAAGCGCGCATGAAAGAGTTGATTGCACAAGACTATGACGTTATTAAAGTGATGACGCCCCGTGCAGAAACCGTCAAAATTTTCCAAGATCGCGGCGAAGAGTACAAATTGCGTCTGATTGAAGATATGCCTGAAGTGGAAGCAATGGGTATGTATCATCATCAAGAATACGTCGATATGTGCCGCGGTCCTCACGTTCCCAATACCCGTTTCTTGAAAAACTTCAAGCTGACCAAGCTGGCAGGCGCATACTGGCGCGGCGACAGCAATAATGAAATGTTGCAACGTATTTACGGTACGGCTTGGGCAAGTAAAGACGAATTGAAAGCCTATATCCAACGCATCGAGGAAGCAGAAAAACGCGACCACCGTAAGCTGGGTAAACAATTGGATTTGTTCCACCTGCAAGATGAAGCGCCGGGTATGGTGTTCTGGCATCCTAAAGGCTGGGCTTTGTGGCAAGTGATTGAGCAGCATATGCGTAAAGAGCTGAATGCTGCCGGTTATAAAGAGGTGAAAACGCCTCAAATTATGGATAAAACCTTCTGGGAAAAATCCGGCCACTGGGAAAACTATAAAGATAATATGTTCGTGACCAGTTCAGAAAAACGCGAATACGCGGTTAAACCGATGAACTGTCCGGGTCATGTACAAATTTTTAATAACGGCTTGCGCTCATATCGCGATTTACCGATGCGTTTGGCCGAGTTCGGTTCTTGCCACCGCAATGAACCAAGCGGTGCATTGCATGGTCTGATGCGTGTTCGCGGTTTTGTGCAAGATGATGCGCATATCTTCTGTACCGAGGATCAAATCGTTGATGAAGCACGCGCATTCAATGAATTGCTGGTTCGCATTTATAAACAATTTGGCTTCCATGATATTGCTGTGAAGCTGTCCCTTCGCCCTGAACAACGTGCAGGTTCTGACGAAGTTTGGGATAAAGCCGAACAAGGTCTGCGTGATGCATTGACCGCTTGCGGCGTAGAGTGGGAAGAATTGCCTGGCGAAGGCGCATTCTATGGTCCTAAGATTGAGTACCATGTTAAAGATGCCTTGGGTCGCTCTTGGCAGTGCGGTACCCTGCAGTTGGACTTTGTGTTGCCGGAGCGTTTGAATGCCGAATATGTAACAGAAAACAACGATCGTGCGCGTCCTGTAATGTTGCACCGTGCTATTTTGGGCTCTTTGGAGCGCTTCATCGGTATTCTGATTGAAAACCATGCAGGCTCATTCCCATTGTGGCTTGCGCCGGTTCAAATGGTGATTATGAATATCACCGAGAACCAAGCAGATTATTGTCGCGAAGTGGCCGCCAAATTGCAGGCAGCAGGCTTCCGTGTTGAATTGGATTTGCGTAACGAAAAAATCGGTTACAAAATCCGCGACAACAGCCAATACCGTTTCCCTTATCAAATCGTTGTCGGTGATAAAGAGAAACAAGAAAACAAAGTTGCGGTACGCCGCAAAGCAGAAGACTTGGGTTCTTTGAATGTAGATGATTTTATTGCACAATTGCAGCAAGAAATCACTGACGCCCTCGTCAATCATTAATTTTTATAGGAGTATTCATCATCGCTCAAGAACGCGAAGCACGAATCAATGGTGAAATTACCGCCAAAGAAGTGCGATTAATCAGTGAGTCAGGCGATCAGCTTGGTGTCGTTTCAGTTCGTGAAGCTCTGGCTATGGCCGAAGAGCAAGATGTCGATTTGGTAGAAATTTCCCCGACTGCCAAACCACCCGTATGCAAACTGATGGATTACGGTAAATATAAATATCAACAAGCCAAGAAGCGCGACGAAGCCAAGAAAAACCAAAAGCAGGTACAAATCAAGGAAATTAAATTCCGTCCGGGTACTGATGAAGGCGACTATCAAATCAAGATGCGCAACATCAACCGTTTCCTTGCCGATGGTGACAAAGTCAAAGTGACATTGCGTTTCCGCGGTCGTGAGATGGCACACCAACAATTGGGTGCCCAACTGCTTGAACGCGTAAAAGAAGAGTTGGCTGAAGTGGCACAAATCGAGTCCTTCCCTAAAATGGAAGGCCGCCAAATGGTGATGATGATTGCGCCTAAGAAAAAATAAAGCTATAATGCAAGGCTTATTTCGATTGCCGCTCGGAATAAGGTTTAATTAGCGGCAAAAACCGTGGTATTTTGGGATCCAAGTGTTTGAAATTTATTTCAAAACCCCTTATACCTTATCTAATAACGAATGGAGTTTTCCAATGCCTAAAATGAAAACCAAGTCTAGCGCGAAAAAACGCTTTAAAGTACTGGGTAACGGTGGTGTAAAACGCGGTCATGCGTTCAAAAGTCACATCCTGACCAAAAAAACCACTAAAACTAAACGTCAATTGCGCGGCACCGCTATGGTGGATTCACGCGATTTGGCTTCTGTTGCTAAAATGTTGCCCTACGCTTAAGGAGTTTAGAATATGCCACGCGTAAAACGCGGTGTTACCGCTCGTGCTCGTCACCAAAAAGTCTTCGCGTTAGCCAAAGGCTACCGCGGTCGTCGTAAAAACGTTTACCGTGTTGCCAAACAAGCGGTAATGAAAGCCGGTCAATACGCATACCGCGACCGTCGCCAACGCAAACGTCAATTCCGTCAACTGTGGATTGTTCGTATCAACGCAGGTGCCCGTGAAAATGGTCTGTCTTACAGCAAATTCATGAACGGCCTGAAACGCGCTGCTATCGAAATTGACCGCAAAGTATTGGCTGATTTGGCTGTATTCGACAAAGCTGCATTTGCACAATTGGTTGAAAAAGCTAAAGCTGCTTTGGCTGCTTAATTCGATAAGATTATTTAAAAAGGAAGCTTATGCTTCCTTTTTTCTTTTCCAAAAGAAACTCTATGTAGTTGATTTTCTTTCTTTAAACTCTATTTTTTTATACTAATTTGCGATAAAATAGGCCCCTCTTATCAAACGGATTGGCCGCACTAATACAAAAGGCCGTCTGAACAGGTTTGCAATCAAACCCAACAGACGGCTTTGTTGTTTCAGACGGCCTGCCATCAACAAATAGACGATAAACTACTATGGAAAATGTAAACCGTATCGTTGCAGAAGGTATTGCCGCTATTGAAGCCGCGCAAGACTTCAATGCCTTAGAACAAATTAAAGCACGCTATCTTGGTAAAACCGGCGAATTGACCGGACTTTTAAAAACTTTGGGTCAAATGTCTCCTGAAGAGCGTAAAACCATAGGCGCGCACATCAACGAATGCAAAAATCAGTTTCAGACGGCCTTTAATGCCAAACGCGATGCCCTGAATGAAGCCAAGCTGCAAGCTCAATTGGCTGCTGAAGCCTTGGATATTACTTTGCCGGGTCGTGCACAAGAGTATGGCGGTTTGCATCCAGTGACTTTGACTTTGCAATGTGTGGTTGAGCTGTTTCACGGTATGGGTTTCGAAGTGGCGGACGGCCCTGAAATCGAAGACGATTTCCACAATTTCCAAGCCTTGAATATTCCTGCAAATCACCCTGCGCGTGCGATGCAAGATACCTTCTATGTTGAAAACGGCGACGTTTTGCGTACACACACTTCGCCTATTCAAATCCGCTATATGCTCGACAAAAAAGAGCCGCCTATCCGCATTATTGCTCCCGGTCGCGTTTACCGTGTGGACAGTGATGCCACTCACTCGCCTATGTTCCATCAGGCCGAAGGTTTGTGGGTGGAAGAGGGTGTCACTTTTGCCGATTTGAAAGCAGTGTTTACTGACTTTATCCGTCGCTTCTTTGAACGCGATGACCTGCAAGTGCGTTTCCGTCCGTCTTTCTTCCCATTTACCGAGCCTTCTGCCGAAATCGACATCATGGGCGAAAACGGCAAATGGTTGGAAGTAGGCGGCTGCGGTATGGTACATCCTAACGTTTTGAAAAACGTCAATATCGACCCTGAGAAATATACCGGTTTCGCTTTCGGTATCGGTCTCGACCGCTTTGCCATGTTGCGCTACAACGTCAATGACCTGCGCTTGTTCTTCGATAACGATTTGAACTTCTTGAAGCAGTTTAAATAAATTTCAGATGGTCTTTTGATAGGCCGTCTGAAAAAGTGAATAGATATTACTGATTTCGTCTGATAAAAATTTGTTTCAGACGGCTTGATAGTAGAGAAAATAATATGCAATTTCCTTATTCATGGCTGAGAACCCAAGCCAATCCTGATCTTTCTGCCGATAAACTGGAACATCTTTTGACCATGGCCGGTTTGGAAGTGGAAGAAATCGATACTGCTGCCCCTGCTTTCAGTGGTGTGGTTGTTGCTGAAGTAAAATCCGTTGAGAAACATCCTGATGCAGACCGTTTGAACATTACCCAAGTTGATGCCGGTACGGGCGAGTTGGTTCAGATTGTTTGTGGTGCGCCGAATGTCAAGCCGGGCATTAAAGTGCCGTGTTCGTTGCCGGGTGCCGTTTTGCCGGGCAATTTCAAAATTAAGCCGACTAAAATGCGCGGCGTACCATCAAACGGTATGCTGTGCTCGACCAATGAACTGGGTTTGCCTGATGATGGTGTAGACGGTCTGCACATTCTGCCCGAAGATGCGCCTGTCGGTACCAATATCCGCGAATACTTGGATTTGGATGATACGCTGTTTACGTTGAAAATTACGCCTAACCGCGCTGATTGCTTGAGCGTTAAGGGCATTGCGCGTGAGGTTTCTGCGTTGACTCAATGTGCGTTTACGCCTGTTGAAATTCAGACGGCCTCTATCGGTAGCGAGAAAAAACAGGCTGTCCGTATTGATGCGCCGGCCGACTGCGGCCGTTTTATCAGCCGCGTTATTGAAAATGTCAATGCGAAAGCGGCTACTCCTGATTGGATGAAACAACGTTTGGAACGCAGCGGTATCCGCAGCATTTCCGCATTGGTGGACATCGGCAACTATGTGATGCTGGAAATCGGTCAGCCTATGCATGTTTTCGATGCTGACAAGCTGTCAGGCAGTTTGATTGTCCGCCGTGCTCAAAATGGCGAGACTTTGGCGTGTCTGAATGAGAAGACGGTTACTTTGGCTGACAATACACTGGTGGTCGCTGATGAAAAAGGTGCGTTGAGCTTGGCCGGCTTGATGGGCGGCGAGGCAAGCGCAGTTTCTGATGAGACACAAAATATTGTGTTGGAAGCTGCTTGGTTTGCTCCGGAGATTATTGCCGGTAAATCCCGTCAATACGGTTTTGGTTCGGATTCTTCTTTCCGTTTTGAACGCGGTGTGGATTACCGCTTGCAAGCTGATGCCATTGAGCGTGCTACCGAATTGGTGTTGCAGATTTGCGGTGGTGCAGCCGGTGAAATGGTTGAGGCACAAGGAAAATTGCCCGAGGCAAAACAGGTCGAATTGCGTTTAGGCCGTCTGAAAACGGTATTGGGCGTTGAAATCCCTGCCGAGCAAGTCGAAATTATCTTGCAACACTTGGGTTTGCAGCCTGAGAAAACTGCAGAAGGCTTCCGTGTCACTTCTCCTAGCTTCCGTTTCGACATCGAAATCGAAGCCGATTTGATTGAAGAAATCGGTCGTGTTTACGGTTATGAAAATATTCCTGACGACTATACTTCAGGCCGTCTGAAAATGTTGGCTTTGCCTGAAACCAAACGTCCGCGTTTTGCGGTTTATAACGAAATGGCGGCTCGCGGTTACCGCGAAGTGGTCAGCTATGCATTTGTGGATGAGCAATGGGAGCAAGACTTTGCTGCCAATACCAATCCTATCCGCCTGCAAAATCCGTTGGCGGCGCAGTATGCAGTCATGCGTTCTACGCTTATCGGCGGTTTGGTGGAAGTTTTGCAAAACAATTTGAACCGTAAGCAAAACCGTGTACGCGTATTTGAAATTGCCCGTGTGTTCAGCAAAGATTCGGCTGATCAATTTGTTCAAAACGAACGTATCGGCGGTTTGTGGTATGGCTCTGTGCTGCCTGAGCAATGGGGTGAGAAAACACGCAACGTAGATTTCTACGATATGAAAGCCGATGTTGAGAGTCTTTTGAAAAACAAGGAAGTATCCTTTGTTAAGACCAAACATCCGGCATTGCATCCTGGACGTGCCGCCAATATTGTTTCAGACGGCAAAGTAGTTGGTTTTGTTGGCGAGTTGCATCCGAAATGGCTGCAAAAATATGACTTGCCACAAGCGCCGCTGGTATTTGAAATCGATATGGATGCGGTATTGGGTCGTGAGAAAACCCGTTATCAGTCTGTATCCAAATTCCAACCTGCGCGCCGAGATTTGGCATTTGTAATGCCTGAGGCTGTGACGCATGATGATTTGTTAAATGCCCTGAAAGCGGCAGCAAACAAGCTGGTTCAAGAAATCAGCGTGTTTGACGTTTACCGCGGTACGGGCGTGCCTGAAGGTATGAAGAGCGTTGCCGTCAAAATCATTTTGCAAGATATGGAAAACACGCTGACAGATGAAGTCATCGAGCCTTTGGTTGCGAAAATGATTAAAGCGGCAGCCGAAAAAGATGCACAGCTTCGCGCTTAAAATAAGATAAAAGTTGTCGCCAAAAATCACCAATAATATTTGATTTTTTGGTGAGGACTTGATTTTTAAAAGAATTTTGGTAATAATTGCACCAGTTTGAATGAAGGTAAACACATGACACTAACTAAAGCAGAATTGGCTGATATTTTGGTCGACAAAGTCAGCAACGTCACCAAGAATGATGCCAAAGAAATCGTCGAGCTCTTTTTTGAAGAAATCCGCAGCACTTTGGCGCGTGGTGAAGAAATTAAAATTTCCGGTTTCGGCAATTTCCAATTGCGCGACAAACCTCAACGCCCAGGCCGTAACCCTAAAACAGGCGAAGAAGTGCCGATTACCGCACGCCGTGTGGTAACTTTCCATGCCAGCCAAAAACTCAAAGGCATGGTGGAGCATTACTATGACAAACAACAATAATCCGGTTATTCCTGCCAAGCGTTATTTTACGTTGGATGAGATGTGCCAATTGGTGCAAATCAGTCCGGCTCAGTTTGCCCAATGGCAACATGAAAATAATGTTGTGATTGGATACGGTGGCGATAGATATACGCGCTCAGATGTAGTTAAGTTGTTGAAACTGAAAGATACGTTTGAACCGTACATCGATACATTCAGCCGTGGCGCTTTGGATGCAAACGGCAATCCTGCCGCCAATGCGGAAGAAGTTCGTCATGGTCTGATGCAGATTTTGTCTGATTTGGAGCGTCATCTTGGTTCTGAACAACAAAATCACCATGTCGAGCTATAATCGATAGGGAAATTCTGATCAAAAGTGCGAAGGCATACAAAGATTTGCACAATTGATTCTAATAAAGGCTGTTTGAATGATTTTCAGACGGCCTTTATTGTTTTATATTGCTTTCAAAATATCAGAATCTTGATTGCAAATGATTCTATGAAATAGCCGTAAATGTTATACTTAGCCTCTTGTTTGCCGATTGGGAAGAAATAGTCATTGGATAATGCGGATAGATACCGCCTTTTCATGGCAGACTGAGGTTTTTAAAACAAATGTAACGGCAGAATAAATAGGCTGCCGGACAACATTCAAATCGATGAAATGGATAGCAGAAAATGAGCAGAATCCAACAAACTTTCTCAGCGCTCAATGGCGCAAAAGCACTGATTCCTTATATTACGGTGGGTGATCCCAGCCTTGAGACAACCTTGGCATTGATGCATAGCCTGGTGGCTAATGGTGCTGATATTTTGGAACTGGGTGTGCCGTTTTCTGACCCTATGGCGGATGGCCCGACTATTCAACGTGCGGCTGAAAGGGCGTTGGCAAATCATGTTTCCTTATGCGACGTATTGGAAACAGTACGCTTGTTCCGCCAAACCAATGATAAAACACCAGTTGTCCTGATGGGCTATTTGAACCCAGTACATAAAATGGGCTATCAGGCGTTTGCGCAAGCGGCTGCCGAGGCAGGCGTAGATGGCGTGTTGACCGTGGATTCTCCGGTAGAAACCATTGCTCCTTTGCATGAGTCGTTGAAAGTGCAAGGTATTGATTGCATTTTCCTTATTGCGCCAACAACAACTGAAGAGCGTATTCAAACGATTGCCAAAGTGGCCGGCGGTTTTGTGTATTATGTATCGCTCAAAGGAGTGACCGGTGCGGCAAGTTTGGATACTGAAGAAGTTTCGCGTAAAATAGAGCTTTTGCGCAAATACATCGATATTCCGATTGGTGTCGGCTTCGGCATCAATAATGCGGAGAATGCGCGTAAAATTGGTGCGGTAGCGGATGCCGTTATTGTCGGCAGCCGTATCGTCAAAGAGATTGAAAGCCACGCAGGTAGCGAGGCCGAAGCGGTAGGCGTGTTGGTTAAAGAGTTGAAAGACGCGATTCGCTAATATTTTTTATTCTATTATTTCAGACGGCCTTACATTCAACAGGCCGTCTGAATTCTGAATTCCAAGGAGTCATTCATGAGCTGGCTAGATAAAATTCTTCCTCCGAAAATTAAAAACCGAAGCAGTTCGTCCAGCGTCCCTGAAGGCCTGTGGCACAAATGTCCGTCTTGTTCGGCAACGGTTTATTCAACCGAGTTGAAGCAAAACAGCGAAGTCTGCCCGAAATGTAATCACCACAATCCGCTTTCTGCGCGCGAACGTTTGAATCTACTTTTGGATGAAGAAGGCCGTGAAGAGATTGCAGCCAATATTAAACCGACCGACCCGCTGAAATTCAAAGACAGCAAAAAATATCCTGACCGCCTCGCGGCTGCGCGTAAAGCAACCGGCGAAGACGATGCATTGGTTGTTATGAAAGGCACCATGAACGGCCTGCCTGTCGTTGTGGCTGCGTTTGAATTCCGTTTTATCGGCGGCTCTATGGGTTCGGTCGTGGGTGAGCGTTTCGTTCAGGGTGTACGTCGTGCCGTTGCAGATAATTGTTCGTTTATTTGCGTGGCGGCTTCCGGTGGTGCGCGTATGCAGGAAGGGATTAACTCTTTGATGCAGATGACGAAGACCAGCGCGGCTTTGCATTTGCTGACTGAAAAACGTCTGCCGTTTATTTCCGTATTGACTAACCCGACCATGGGCGGCGTGTCTGCCAGCTTTGCCTTCTTGGGTGATGTGGTTTTGGCAGAACCGAATGCGCTGATTGGTTTTGCCGGTCCGCGCGTTATCGAGCAGACTGTACGTGAAACCTTGCCGGAAGGTTTCCAACGTGCAGAATTCTTGTTGGAAAAGGGGGCAATCGACCAAATCGTCGATCGCCGTTCCATGAAAAAACGTATCAGCGATTTGATTACCTTGTTGCGTCATGAGAGCAAAGTAACTGCTGCTTGATTGGCACAATAAGAAAGGCCGTCTGAAAATAATATTTCAGACGGCCTTTTTGATTATTGATGATTAAGCAGTCAATGCGGCTTTCAAAACCTTATTGACTTCACCCATGTCAGCTTTGCCGGCCAGACGGGTTTTCAATACACCCATGACTTTACCCATATCTGCCATGCCTGATGCACCGGTTTCTGCAATGGCTGCATCAACGACAGTCTTGATTTCTTCTGTGGACATCATTTGCGGCAGGTAGCGATTGAGGATTTCGATTTCCGCGTTTTCTTTGTCAGCCAAATCTTGACGGCCGGCTTCGGTGTAGATTTTGGCGCTGTCTTTGCGCTGTTTTACCATTTTGGTCAGGATAGAGATGACTTTTGCGTCATCGGCTTCGGTGCGCTCATCTACTTCAAATTGTTTGATGGCGGCATTAATCAGGCGGATGGTGCTTAAAGACACTTGGTCTTTGGCACGCATGGCGGTTTTCATGTCTTCGGTTAATTGTGTTTTTAGGCTCATAATGTTCTCACTTTATATCAATAAAAAGGTGCTGTCTGAAAAACAAAACACACCGCAAAGCTGCCCTTGCGGTGTGTCGTTTATCACAGGGCAGGCCTGTAATTAGTACATTTTAGGAGGCAGTTGTTGGCTGCGCAGGCGTTTTTGCAGACGTTTGGCTGCAGCAGCTTTTTTGCGTTTGCGTTCGGTAGTTGGTTTTTCGTACGCTTCACGGGCGCGCAGTTCGGTCAACAGACCGGTTTTTTCTACGGCACGTTTGAAACGACGCATGGCAACTTCAAATGGTTCATTCTCTTTAACACGAATAGCAGGCATTTTATTTCCTTTAAATTTTGTTCAATCAAACCGTTTTAAGAAATAGAGGACGGTTTGTCATAATGGGGTAGTTGTTGTATCGCTGGTTTGCCTAGGGCAGGGCGGGATACGCGCCGTGATGTAAACATCACCTCCTAACAAGTCGGCTTTTGCCGTGCAAGTGACCTTTTCGGTCAGAAACAATCGGGCGATTATCTTATAAACCCGATAGTCTGTCAAGGTTGCAGGCCGTCTGAACGTTTGATTCTGTCTCACTTTTCAGACGGCCTATCGGGTATTAATAACGGCCGGGAACCGTACCCATACGTTGTTTCAACGAAGTTTGCGGTTCGTTGAACAATGACGCGTAATAAGTCGCGTTGGTCATGACTTTTTTCACGTAGTCGCGGGTTTCGGTGAATGGGATGGTCTCGGCGTAAATAGCACCTTCCAAAGGAGTAGAAGCCTGCCAGTTGCGGGCGCGGCCAGGGCCGGCGTTGTAGCCTGCGGTGGCCATCACTTCGTTATTTTGCAGGCGGCGTTTGGCATCTGCCATGTACCAAGTACCCATGCGGATGTTGCCGTCCATGGTGTAGAGTTCGCTGCTGCTCATGCCGATTTTGCCGGCGATTTCGCGGGCGGTCGCAGGCATGACCTGCATCAAGCCTTGTGCGCCGACGCTGGATTGCGCGCCCATGACAAAGCGACTCTCTTGGCGAATCAAACCGTAAACCCATGCCGGGTCAACGCCTGCCTGTGCGGCATAGCGGACGGTCAGGTCTTTAAATGGAGAGAGGTAGCGCAGTTTGTAGTTGAGTTTGTGGTCGGTACGGTCGGCGCTGTTGATTGCCATGTCGTAGAACTGGTTGTCAAAAGCGACTTGTGCGGCAGTCAGCAGATTGTCTTCGTTGAAGTCGCGGGTGGCAAAACGCCATTCTACCTGCGCCTGACGGCGCATTTTGGAATCGCCGTTGCTTTGGCTGTTTTTAAACAGAACCAATGCGCGTTTGATGGCACCGTCTTCACTCATGCGGCGGACGTCTCTGGCATCGGCATCGGAAACGTTGTTGCGCGTATTGATGCGGCGGCCCAATTCTTCACCTGCCATCACGGCGTAGAAATTGCGGCCGGAAGCAGCGGCTTTTTCGTACATTTCTTTGGCTTGGCCGCTTTTGCCTTGTGCGGCAAAGCTACGGCCCAGCCAATATTGCCATGTCGGGTCTTTTTGCAGTTTTTCAGGCATATGCTGAATCACGCTTGCCAATTCGTCCCAACGTTGCAGGCGCAAAGCGGCGCGTGCGTACCATTCTAATTGTTCGTCGGTCAGTTGCTTGCGGTCGGAAACGCGGCCGTAGTAGCTCAAAGCAGTCGGCATGTTTTGGCTTTGTGCATGATAGTGGCCCAGTACGCCCCATGCGAAGCTGCGTTGTTCGCGGCTGAGGCCGGATTCCATGCCGGACAAGGTAGCGGCGGCAGAAGTGGATTTGCGTGCATCTTTGCCGATCACGCTCAACAGGCTGTATTCGGTCGCACCTTGCGTGCCACCTTCAAATGGGCTGCCCAATGCGGCGGCAAGGTTGCGTGCGTCTGTGGTTTGGCTGTTGCTCAACAAGCCGCGCACGCGACGCCATGCGTCGTTGGTGTTCAGACGGCCTGAAGCTGCCGCGCTTTCAACCAAGCGGGTACAGCCGGCAGGCAGTTTGCTGGTCACGCGAACCAGTTCGGCGGCTTTGCTGTAATTGCCGCTGCTCAAATCAGCATAACATTGCACTTCTTGTGCGACGCCGGCAGCGTTCAATTTGCTGAATTCTTGACGGAACAAATCCCATTGGCCGCGCGCGCCCAAGGTTTTCAGCCATTCGTTGCGGACGTTTTCAGCCATTGCGCTGTCGCTGGCTTGGGATAAAAATTGTTGTACCCAAGCATCGTCGCCACGTTTGGCAGCATCGATGGCGCTTTGGTATTGGCTGTAATCGGACAGAACTTTGGATTCGCTGTCGGCGCGGCGTGAAGGAATAGAAGTAGATTTAGGCTGAACGACGGTTTCGGTTTTCGAAGCAGTCGGTGTGTTTTGGGTGGCGCACGCCGATAAAACAGCGGCGGTAATCAAGCTGAGGGAGAGAGGGAAAAGACGTTGAACGTTCATTGGATACCGTGTCGTTTTTAGAATCAAAATAGTTGCTTATTTTAAATGATTTATGCGGAATAACCGAATTACAAACCGATATTTACATTTTCAAAGCCTGGAGATGACTAAGGCCGTCTGAAATATGAAACACTTTTGAGGTATTCCTAATTCAGACGGCCTGTTATGAAGGAAGTCATCAATCGGGTTTGTGTTCGATATAGTCTTGCGGCTTGTCGGCTTTGCTGGGGCGCGTAACCGTATATTCGCCTTCGATAATGTCTTCATCATCTTTGGCGGAGCTGTAAGTCTGACGGCTTTGGAAAGACTGCGTAGAAGAAACGGCCGCGTTGCCTTTAAACGGAATCAGCAAGAGCAGGGCAACGGCGGTTGAAATAAAACCGGGGCTGAGCAGGAAAACCGCGGCGGCAGTATAGCGAATCGGCCACAGCATCTGATAGAGGGAAATGTTTTGGCCGCTGCGGACGGCTGCGCCTGCGAGCAAAAGGCCGGAAATGCCGGTATGGCGCAGCATAAAGATACCGCTGATAAAGCTGACGGCCATCACAAACAGCGTCCAGCCGCCACCTATCCAGTCGGCAACCCAGACGATGGACATGATTTCCAAAAAGATTAAAACCAAAAAACCGATTCCAAAATACTGCATAAGTGTTTGTTCCTTCATTCAACGGATAGTGTCGATTGTGTTCTATCTAGATAAAGATAAACCTTATTTTTTCAAGCAAATGCTGTGTGAAAAAGGGTAAACGGGTAATGAGGCCGTCTGAACGGGGATAAAAAGAAGACAGATGTTTCAGACGGCCTTTAGATATTCTATCGCATCACATTGTTCCAATCGCTTTCAAAATAACTGACGAGAATTTGGTTGTTCAAATAATTTGCTTCCACCTTGCGCCTTGCCATATCGGGCGGAAAACGGAACATTTCGGCGACAGTCTGGGCATTGAGATAGCGGGTGGGCACGTCGAATTTTTGCGGAATGGGGAAGTTTTGGTCAAGCCCTGCCAACACAAATCCCCATTCGCCAAAGGAAGGGACGTAGACATGATAGGGCGCGGTATTCAACTTGGCCGCTTCGAGGGTGGCAACGACCGACCAGTAGGCGTTAGGGGCGAAATAAGGCGAAGTCGATTGCACAACAATCTTGCCCTGCGGCTCAAGATGGCGGGCCACGAGTCGGTACATGGGGACGGAGTAGAGTTTGCCCAGCGAGAAATTGGATGGGTCGGGCAGGTCGATGATGATAACGTCGAATTTTTCAGACGACCCTTCCAGCCATTTGGCGGCATCGTCGTTGACGAGGTGCATTTTGGGATGGGACAGCGAACCTTGATTGAGCGCGCTCAAGGTGGCGGAGGTTCTAAAAGTGGCGGTCATGTCGGGGTCGAGATCGACCAAAGTAACATTTTTGACTTGCGGATATTTCAAGACTTCGCGTGCCGCCAATCCGTCGCCGCCGCCGAGAATCAGGACGCGTTCGGCATTCGGCACCATCTGCATGGCAGGCAGAACGAGTGCTTCATGGTAACGGGCTTCATCGCGAGAGGAGAATTGCAGGTTGCCGTTGATGTAGAGGCGGGTGTCGTCTTTCCAGCGTGTCACGACCAGCCGTTGGTAGGGCGAGTGGCTTTGATAGACGACGGGATCGCCAAAATAGCTTTGTTCGGCTTTGAAAGAGATACGGTCGGCGTAGACGAAGAGTGTAATGAGCGCGGTCAATACAATAAACGCACGCGTACGGATGGAGTGATAGCGGGGTAATTCCGCTTTAAACACGCGTGCGGTCAGGTAGGCGACGGCGGCGTTGAAGATGCCAAACAATAAGGCGGAACGCGCCATGCCGAGTTTGGGGGCGAGCAGAAGCGGAAATAATAACGAGACGGCAAGTGCGCCTAAGTAGTCGAAGGTCAGGACTTTGGAAACGAGTTCTTTAAATTCCGCACCTTTTTGGTTTAACACGCGCATGACCAATGGGATTTCCATGCCGACAACCATGCCGACAATCAGTACAAAAGCGTAGAGCAGGGTGCGGAACGGGGCGGCGGATAAACCGAAGGCCACAAATAATGCCAGCGCAGAAATACCGCCGATGATGCCGACCAGAAGCTCGATTTCGATAAAGCGGTGCAACACGTCTTTATCTTTGATGTATTGGGTCAGGTGGGCACCGATACCCATTGAAAACAGATAAAGCCCGATGACGGAGGAAAACTGCAAAATACTGTCGCCCAAAAGATAGCTTGCGAGCGCGGCGATGATGAGCTCGTAAGCGAGGCCGCAGCTGGCGACGATAAAAACGGAGATGATGAGGGTGTGGTGGGCGTTCATGATGACGTTTTTGTTGCTTGAGTGTGGGCAATGTAATGATTTTTAAGGTGGGCTGCAAGTTTAATTATAGGATGTAGAAAAGGCCGTCTGAACAAATTGTTTCAGACGGCCTTTAATCTGTCAGGCATTAATAGCGGTGTTTGAATACCATGCCCACGGCGTAAGAAGATTTTTTCGGCAAATCTTCATCGTATTTCGGATTGACGTTTTCTTTCAACCAGCCGGCGCCGAGTGTGGCGGTTGTCCGTTTGGAGAAGCTGTAATCGGTGCTGACGGCGACGTGTTTGTAGTCTTCGCCGACAGAGCTTTTACCGTAGGCAAAGCCGATTTGAGGTTTGAAATTGCCCACTTTGTATGAGCCGGACACCATAAATTCTTTGGTGTTGTTGATTTCTTTGTCGTAAGAACCGGCTACGTTGCCCGCCGCATCTTTCCATACGCCCCAGCAGCTGAAGCCGTCGCAAGTGTTTTTGGCGTATTGGAACGCGGCATCGACGGAGATTTTGTCTTTGCTGTATCCGGCCATGAATGCATGGGCTTGGAAGTCTTTGGTTTCGGTTGGGGAGTCGTTGGGTGCGTATTCGGCAGCGTAGTGCGCGTTAAAGCCGTTGTTGGGGTGGTAGTAGTCTACACCCCAGCCGAAGACCCAGTCGCCGTCACGTTTTTTGTCCGGATTCCAGTCATTGTTGTTGCGCGCGGCATTGGAACCGGGGGAAACGTTGAATTTGAATTGGAAACCGTTTTTCCAAGGTGACTCATAAGCCATGGAAACACGGCGTTGGCCGAAGCGGGAAATTTTGCCGAACTCCAAAATCGGGCTGTTGGTGTCGAACGGGTTCAGATAAATGCTGTTCATGGGCGTACTGATGTAACCCATTTTGACGGTGCCAAGGTTTTTGTAGCTGTTGAGTGCGACGTATGAGTCGGCAGTACCCCAGCCGCCCCAGCGGTCGGAATCGAAGTAAATAAAGGAGCCAAGTTGCCATTTCAACCATAAGTCGTTGTTGAGTCGTACTTCATCGGAGAGATAAAGACTGGAACTTTTATCGGAAATGGTTGTATTGGTTACACCGGTTTTATTGTTGTGTTCGACCTCGGTCATGATGTAGATGGTGCCGCTCATTTTAGGTTCGGCGTGGGCGGCACTTAGGGAAGAGCCTATGAGGGCAGTGGCAATAAAGTAAGATAACTTCTTCATTTGATTCTCCTTTTTATGTCTTTTTCTTGATTATGGCGAAAGAGTTCGGATAATCTTATTTGACAAAACATAAAAAATCAATACATTTGTAACTTATCGTAGGATAAATTGAAAAATAGTTTTCAGTTACGTATTTTTGTGTTAATTTGCCAACAATCTTAGACGGCTATTATTATTTCGATGGAATATGTGGTTTAAAACACTATTTTTATGACTTGAAATAGATGATTTAACTGCACTGGAAAAGTTCTAAATAAATGTAGTCTGGTGTAGTTTGAATAATCAGGCCGTCTGAAAAAGAAGAATACCCAAAAGAAGGAATGAAATATGGCCGGAAAAACCTATCCGCTGTTGGCTGCATCATTGGCTGCCGTATTTGCGTTGTCGGCGTGCAGCCGCGATGTCAAGCCTGCCCCTGAGTTTAAACGTACCGATTATGAGCGCGTAGTGGTCAGCAACGGCGTCGAGCCGGGTACGCTGGATCCTCAGATGAGCGGCGATATGGCGGCTGGTGCGATTATCCGTCAGTTGATGGATGGTTTGGTCGGTACGGACGCCGAAGGCAAAACCATTCCTGCTTTGGCGGAAAAATGGGAGAGCGAGGGCGAGCGTATTTGGACCTTCCATCTGCGTGATGCCAAATGGAGCAATGGCGATCCGATTACTGCCGAAGATTTCGTGTATAGTTTCCGCCGTCTTGCCGATCCGGCTACCGGCGCACCTTTCGGCAGCTATTTGGTCGATGCCCAAGTGGAAAATGCGGAAGATATATTAAACGGTAAAGCCAAGCCTGAGACATTGGGCGTCAAGGCATTGGACGCGAAGACCCTGCAATTTACGCTGATTGCGCCCGTGCCTTATTTCCCCGATATGCTGATTCAGCAATTCACGTTTCCGGTGCACCGCGCCACTGTCGAAAAATACGGCAATAAGTGGACGCAGCCCGGTCATTATGTTTCCAGTGGCGCTTATCTGTTAAAGGATTGGAAAGTCAACAGCCACATTAATATGGAACGCAATCCCAATTATTACGATAAAGACAAAGTAGCCATTCCGAAGGCGGTTTTCTTGTCAGGCAGCGGCGAGTACAACCGTTATCGCGCCAATGAAATTGATGTGACTTATGGTATTCCCAGCGATCAGGTCAAAGTGGCGGATATTGAGTTTCCGGGACAAGTAAGACGTACGACTTCTTTGTGCAGCTGGTATTTGGAGCCAAACCACGAAGCGGCGCCGTTTAACGATCCGCGCGTCCGCAAGGCGCTCAATATGCTGACGCGCCGCGACATCGTCGTCAAAGTAGGCGGCCGTGGCGATACGCCTGCGTTCCAATTGACGCCGCCGCAAATGCAGGGCGTGATTCCTGTTTATCCGGAGTGGAAAGAGTGGACGCCTGAAAAACGCATCGAAACCGCACGCAAACTGTTGAACGAAGCAGGCTACAACGATGACCATCCGCTTGAGTTCGATATTTTGTACAGCACCAGCGAAGCGTCCAAAAAACAAATTACTGCCGTGCAGTCGGTGTGGAAAGCCGCCATTCCGTTTATCCGTCCGACTTTGTCCAACGAGGAATGGAAAACTTATTTGGATACGCGCGCGCAAGGCAATTTCAAGGTTTCGTTCAGCGGCTGGTGTTCTGATTTTAACGATCCGGCGGGCATGCTCAATATCTTGAAATCCAACAACTCAAACAATGCATTCCGCTACAAAAGCGCGGCGTTTGACACATTTATGAACAATACGCTGAAAGATGGCGTCAGCAAGGAAGCGCGCAGCCAGCTCTATGCCGATGCGGAGAAGCAGCTTCAAGAAGACGCTGCACTGATTCCGCTGTATCATCAGGTTGAAGTGCGTATGGTCAAACCCGATGTTATCGGCTATTCCGACAAAGATCCTTTGCGGAACTACACGGTCAAGAGCTGGTCGTTCGCACCGAAAAAATAGATTGATTATAGACAGCACAAGTTTTCAGACGGCTTTGATGACAGAGGCCGTCTGAAACAACAGGAGACATAACACATGAAATCTGTACAACAACGTTTGTCCGCTTTACGC
>NZ_JBQCTZ010000046.1:0-21911 GCF_051963715.1 Neisseria sp. P0001.S005
GATACCAAACCGGCTTCACGCAGTAGCGCTAATTGGCTGGACATTGCCGCTTGCGGCAGTCCGGATGATTCAGCCAACTCGGTTACATTGTGCGGTCTTTCATGTAGTTTGCACAATACGGCGAGGCGGTTGGGATTGGCCAGTAGTTTGAGAAAAGCGGTGGCTTCTTCGTAGGGCGGTTGATTGTCGGCAATGGTCATTTTTCACGCTTTTCGGCAAATGAAGAGGTCGAATTATCAGTCATAATGGCCTCAGCAGCAACTTTCAGACGGCCTTTGCTTAATGGTTCCATGGCATTTTGGCTAGCAGGCGAGCCATGCCGCAGAATCCGGTTAGTCCAGCCGTTAATAGGCCTGCGCCGACCATCACGTCTATCAGATAAAACCAAGGCGATACCAGCCAACCTGCCAGCACGCCCAACAGAATCAAACTGCCCGCAATGGTTTGCACCTGCCGCATGATATCCGGTGCGGCACGGTCGGCAACAATAGGAAGCCCTGCAGCTTTCCATGCAAGTAAGCCGCCTTCTAGAATATAACATTCTCGACCTTGGCCAAGCGCTGACAATATTGTTTCTGCCCGTGTTGTACGTTTACCGCTCAGGCAATAAAAAATCAGGCATTGGGCAGTATCATCGGGCAGTTTGTCTCGCTGCTGTTCAAGCGGAAGGGATAATGCACCGACAATATGCCCGCCCCGATATTCGACTTGGTTTCGGATGTCCACTGCCAACGCGCCCTCACGGATTTTTGCCATTGCTTCGGAAGGCTTGATTTGCGGGAGTTGTCCGACCGTACTCATGTTTTGCCTTCTTTATTTTTTGTTGATGCGGCAGGTGTTGATGCCCAATAAGCTGTACAGCGCGCAGTTGCCAATCAGTGCTGTACCCAGGGGGATGATGCCCAGCCAACCCCACCAGCCAATGTGTCCGGTAGCGGCCGCAGCAATCAGCGCTACGCCGATAACAATACGGATTACGCGATCCAAAGTACCCAAGTTTCGTTTCATTTTATTGCTCCTTGTTTCAGAATGAATTATCTATAAATAAATATATATAATAAAAATCATATATGAGAAATATTATATCCCTAAAATGATTTTGTCAAATTATTTGTAACCATGCAGTTTGGAATAGGGATAGGTATTGGTTTGTTTGGTTGGTGTAAATGATCGCTTAAGCATCTGATTTAAAATAAAAGAACGATATAATTTTTATATATAAAAAAGGCCGTCTGAAAAGTATTTTTCAGACGGCCTAAATATTTATGTTTTACAGTAAAGGACTCATCAGGCGGACGACATTTTCCACGAGGCCGCGGAGTTTGGAGCGTTGTTGCCATGATTTGATGGCAATGTAGCTGCTGTTTTTAAGGTAGCTGCGTTGGAGGTTGCAGATTTGTTTGGTGGTATCACGATCGTAGATGGCGAGGCTGATTTCTAGGTTGAGGAAGAAACTGCGCATGTCCATGTTGACCGTACCGAAGAGGGAGTAGTCTTCGTCAATAGTCATGGTTTTGGCATGTAGAAGACCGCCTTCAAACATGGCGATTTTGACGCCGGCTTCCAGCAACATAGGGTAGTAGGCGCGTGAGGCGTAGCGAACCATCAGTGAATCGACTTTGGCAGGCAGTATCAGGGTCACTTTGACGCCGCGTTTGGCGGCAACGGTTAATGCCATGAGAAGCGGCTCGTCGGGGACAAAGTAGGGGGTGGTAATCGTGATTTGTTTGGTGGCGGCATAGATGGCGCTGATGATGGTTTCGTAAATAACGAAGCTGCCTTGCTCGGGGGCGGATGGAATGATTTGGGCAACGATATCGCCTTGCTGCATTTTTTCAGGAAGGATTTGGGGCAGCAGGCTTTGGGCTTTGTTGAGGTATGTTTGTACGTTTTGGAGGTTTTCATCGGTTTCGACGGCAAGGTCGGCGAAGAAGACGGCAGACAGTTCCAAAACCATAGGCCCTGTGCAGCGCATCATGACATCGACCCATTCTCCAACGCCGGAGTTTTGTTTGAAATAGCGCGGGTCGACGAGGTTGAAGCTGCCGGTGTAACCAATTTTGCTGTCGATAACGAGGATTTTGCGGTGGTTGCGCAGGTCGGTACGCGTAAATAATGTACGCCAAATGCCGACAGGCAATGAGGTATGTACTTCAATGCCTGCTTGGCGCAGTATCTCTACCCAATCGCTTTCAAAAAAACTCCTGCTGCCGACGGCATCGGCCAGAATGGCGCAGTCAACGCCTCGATCTGCGGCGGCAAGAATTTCATTTAAAATTTCTTCAATGCGGCCTTTGGGTTCGATAATGTAAAAGGCCAGCAGGCAGGAATGGGTTGCGGCGCGTATGTCCGCAAGCATGCTGTCGATGATGGCATCTGTGGTAGAGAGCAGGCTCATGGCGTTGCCTTTGGTTGCACCCAGCCCCGTTCCTTTTTCGGCAACTTTACTGATGCCGTGGTATCGTGATTTGACTTGGTCGGCAATGTCGAGATAGATATCGGCTAGATGGGTGGCGGCAAAGTTGCGGTAGAAGCGGTTCATTTCGCCGGTACGTTTGGCGCGGGCGGTGCCTAGACGAGGCTCTCCAATAAGGATGTAGGCGATGGTTCCGAATACGGGGAAAAGGAATAGGATAATCAGCCAGGCAAAGGTTGAGCCGATGTTTTTTTGTTTGTACAACACGCGCAGCATACAGACGAGTGCGGCGCAGGTGTGGGCGAAGATGAAAATTTCGGTCCAGGTGATGTCTTTAAAAAAATTCATATTCGGTAGCGGGAGTGGATGTGTTTTTAAGTTTGAAGGTGTCAGCTGATAAGCTTCAGATATTAAGTATATAGAAAAACCGTCTGAAAACAAATTTACACGATAATCGTGTTTCTGTTTTCAGACGGCCTTTGAGTTGTTTTAATTAATGGTGATACTGACGGGATAATTCGTGTACGGTATCGACCAAAATTTTGGCGTGTTCCGGATCGGCGTGTTGGTTGATGCCGTGTCCGAGGTTGAATACATGGCCGCTGCCGTTGCCATAGTCGGCAAGAATGCGTGCGACCTCGGTGCGGATAGATTCCGGTGTACCGAAGAGGGCAAACGGGTCGAAGTTTCCTTGCAGGGCAACTTGTTCGCCGACGCGACGGCGGGCTTCGCCGATGTTGCAGGTCCAGTCCAAGCCCAATGCATCTGCGCCGATTTCTGCCATGCTTTCCAGCCATAAGCCGCCGCCTTTGGCAAATACGATAACAGGCACGCGGCGACCTTCGCTTTCGCGTTTGAGTCCGGCAACGATTTGTCGGATGTACTTCAGGCTGAATTCTTTAAATGCGGCATCGCTCAACACGCCGCCCCAAGTATCGAAAATTTGTACGGCTTGTGCGCCGGCATCGATTTGGGTGTTGAGGTAGGCGGTAACGGCTTGAGCATTGGTGTCGAGGATTTTATGCAGCAAATCAGGACGCGAATACATCATGGTTTTGATGGTGCGGAATTCTTTGCTGCTGCCGCCTTCAACCATGTAGCAGGCGAGTGTGAACGGGCTGCCTGAGAAGCCGATCAGCGGAACTCGGCCGTCCAGTGCTTTACGGATGGAAGTTACGGCATCAAAGACGTATTGCAGTTTCTCCATGTCAGGAACTTGCAGTTTTGCAATGTCGACTTCGTGTTGCAAGGCGCGTTCAAATTTCGGGCCTTCGCCTTCGGCAAAATACAGGCCCAAACCCATGGCATCGGGAACGGTCAGAATATCGGAAAACAGAATTGCCGCGTCTAGATCAAAACGTTCTAAAGGCTGGATGGTAACTTCGGTTGCCAGCTCGGTGTTTTTGCACAAATCGAGAAAGCTGCCTGCGCGTGCGCGCGTGGCTTTGTATTCAGGCAGATAGCGTCCGGCTTGGCGCATCATCCAGATAGGAGTGTATTCGACAGGCTGTTTGAGCAGGGCGCGGAGGAAAGTGTCGTTTTTCAGAGCAGTCATGGTAGAGAGGCTTTCTGATTTGGTGTGTTGGACAAAGTTCAGACGGCCTTAGATATGTATTGAGGCCGTCTGAAATGATTAAATGGTTGGTTCTGTTGTAGATTTCATATTGTCGCTTAATGCGAAATCAGCACATCAATTTGACTGAGGAAGGGCTGCCGGATGTTCTTCTTCGGCCACGCTTTCCAAAACCAAATTGCGTTGTTCTTGAGCTTTTTGCGGTTGGTCGGTTTCATCAAACACGCGGGCCAAGACCAAATGTGCGGATACGCTGGGCTGCAGGGCGATGCTGGCTTCGAGGTAGCCTTGGGCTTTGCCCCAAAGTTTGCGTCCGTAAGCCAGTTGGCCAAGATACATCAACAGTGGTGCATTGTCGGGTTGTTCCTGCAGCCAAGAGTCTGCCAAGTCGATGGCTTTTTGTTGCTCGCGCTCGCTTAGGAAACGTACGGATTCGACAAATGCTTCCAAGAGCTCAGGCTGACGGGTTTGCGGATAATGGGCTTTAACCCATTTGACCGCCTCGGCATACAAACCCAAACGCTCGTATTTTTCGGCAATCGCGACACACAATTCGCCTGATTTCATGCTTTCAGGAATGTGTTTCAAACAAGCTTTCAGACTGCCTGCATCGGTTGCTTCGCTTAAGAGGCGGCGATATGCCCAATTTTGATACTGTTCGGCTTCGTAATCGTTGATGGCGCCGGCTTTAACCAGTTTTTCTGCTTTTGCCAAGACATCTGCAGCATCGCCATGATCAAAGGCATAACGCAATTGCAGGCGGACTAGGCGGCTTAAGTTGCTATTGATTTTTGCTGCGGCTTCAAGGTTTTGTGCGGCAGTCGGATAATCGCGGCGGCTCAGTGCAGATTCGGCCAGCAAAAGATGACGGGAAAGCTGTTGTTTTTGTGGCAGGTGTTCGATTTCATGCAGGTAGCGGTCGCGCAATTCGAAGTTTTCCATTTGGTCGGCCGCATGCGCGCCCAACATCAAAGCCAGGGTGCGGTTGTCGCCTGCTTCTTTGTTTTGCAAGACTTTGGCGGCTTCTTGTTCGGCTTTTTCAAAACGGCCTTCAAAATATGCCAGACCTGCGCTGTTCAAAGAGGCAGAAGCCTGACGGCCTTTGCGGGCAATGCCGAAGCGTTGCATACGCGCCGGAATGTTCAAGAGGCCGAACACGAATTTAATCAGGAAATACAAGACCAATACGCTCAACAGCAGACCTAAAACAAAGGCATGCAGATTGATACGCAGCATGGTTTGCTCAACCACGACGTACACGTTGCCGGTATAAATGCCGGAAGCCAAGGCTAAACCGACGGCGGCTGCAAACAGAATGACAATCCAAACGACGGTTTTCATGCTTGCTCTCCTTTAATTTTGGCAGCAGGCTTGGTTTGGTTTTGTGGTTTGGCAGCTTCGGCGGCCGGTTCTTTTTTGTTTTCAGACGGCAAAGCAGGTGCTTCCAGAGATTGAGAGGCAGAAGCGGCCGCCGGTGCGGCAGTTGTGGCTTGTTCGGTAGCTGCAGCCGGAGCGGAAGCGGTTTGCTCGGCAGCTTGGGTTTGTGCAGCTTCTTCGGTCGTCATTTGTATACGCGAACCTTCTTGAAAAGCGCGAACGGCGCTCAAGCTGGCTTTCAGGCTGTCGTCTGAAATCATACGGACATCAAGGGCTTTGAGTTCGGCCAACTCTTTCAGCCATGACTGGGTAGCAGGGGATTTACTGTCGAAGTATTGCTTCACGGTTGCTTCAACGTTGTTCAAATCGCTTTGATACACTTCGCCGTTGTGTTGCAACAGGGCAATGCGCGCATCCAAAAGGCGCAGGCGCAGGTTTTCACGGATAAAGTAGGTTTGATCGGGTGAAATCAACATGGCGTCGTTGCTGTCCAGATGACGGACTTCAACCAAGCCTTTGAGGGCATTGAGGGATTTTTCCCATGTGTTTTCCCACCAAGTTCCTGAATTGGCGGCTTCGACAGGCGCGGCACCTGGTTTTAATACGCCGTCCAAAACCAAAGGCAGGCCTGAAATACCGGTTTCCAAACGGTCGATACGCAAGGCAGTAGCGGAAATATCGACATAAGGACGGTTTTTCAGCGCGGCCAAATCATTGCTGATGGCTTGTTTGATGGGGATAAGTTCAGGTTGTTCAAAACGGCTTAAGCGGCTGTCGATGTGTTCCAATACGCTGACTGCGCCTTGGAGGTTGCCTGACAGCATCAATTGTTGCGAAGCAGTGTTCAACATCGATTCGGCTTCGTCGACCAGCCAGTTGATACGGCCTTTGAGTAACTCTTGATAAGCTTTCTGCAATTGCAGGATTTGATCGCTATTGTTTTTTTGACCGTTGTTCAGGCGGTCTAACTCGGCTTGAATAGCGGTTTGGCGGTTGAGGTTGTCTTTTAAAAGGCTGGCGTTTTCAGACTCGCCCAATGCAGCTTTGTCGATTTTTTGGTTGAATTCGAGCTCTTGGTTTTTTAAAACATTTTGGCCCTGTACAAACAGGAATCCGCTCGCGCCCAAGCTAAGCAGTGCCAAGACGGTTGCACCTGCGGCCAAGGCTTTGCCGCCAGATTGTTTGATGATAACAGGGGCGTTGTTTTGTGGGAGATTGTTGGACTCGGGCATGCTCGCCTCCACTCGCTGAGGTTGGGTAGGTTTGATTTGTTCAGACGGCCTTGTGTTTTCAGAACGTTCAGGCCCCGGAGCTGCCGTATTGGCAACTTGTTGGGTATCTTTATTGTCTTCGACTGGGTTCACTGCTTGGCTCCTTTGTGGCATGGATGAAAGTGCAGCGGATAAAGAAGTGACGGTTTCTACATGTTTGGCGCCGACGATGCGAAGTGCATCGGCAATACGCGGATGGTGGGTAAAGTATAGCAAGGATTCGAAGAATCGGGAAAATTGCGGCGGAATCTGATGGAAAAATTCGCGCGCGAGCTCGCCGGATGTGACGTAGGCGGCAGCGATGTCTTCAGTTTTAAAGTTCTGCCAATCGATGGCGTGTGGCCGTCTGAAATAGATTTCGGCGATGTCGATTTGGAAACCCAGTTCGGTCAGTTTGTCTGCTAAAAAATCACGGCCGCCATGACCTCGAATGATTAGAACTCGGGCGTTGGGTGGCAGGTTTTTCCAAATAGGCATTCTCAAGACGGCTTCGCTGTCGTTGCCGTCTTCGGGAGAGAATACGGGATAGGGGGAGAATTGCGCCAAAGTATGTTGGCTGGTTTGGCCGACGGTAATGTGTGCTTTGTGGCCGTCTGAAAAGTTCAGATGCGACGCTGCGGTTTCAATAGCGGTCGGGCTGACCCAAAACACGACGTCGGCTTGCTTGAATTGTTCGGGGAGTTTTTTTTGCGCCGAACGATCCACCTCTATTTCAATCGGACTCAATACCTGAGCCTGCCAACCGGCTGTATGGCAGGTTTGGATATCTTGCTGTGGACGGTTGGACGGACGGATGATGAGTAGAGTAGGCATAATGTGGGATAAATTATTAAGGTTTAGGCCGTCTGAAAGAAGGGTTTCAGACGGCCTGTTGCTAACGTACGTTATTGATCGACGAATGCGCGCTCAATCAGGTAGTCGCCGCGAACGCCGGTTTTCGGAGAAACGGTCAGTCCGAATTCGTCCAAAACGTTGCAGGTGTCTTTCAACATGGCTGGGCTGCCGCACAGCATAGCGCGGTCGTCTTGCGGATTGATTTTAGGCAGGCCGATGTCTTCAAAGAGTTTGCCGCTGCGCATTAAATCGGTCAGACGGCCTTGATGTACATATTCTTCGCGTGAAACGATCGGGTAGTAAATCAGTTTTTCTTTAACCAAGTCGCCCAAGTATTCGTGTTCGGGCAATTCTTTGGTGAAGCGGTCGTAGTATGCCAAGTCTTTTTTGTAGCGTACGCCGTGAACCAAGATAATTTTTTCGAATTGCTCATAAACATCAGGGTCTTTGGTAATACTCAAGAAAGGGGCGATACCGGTACCGGTGCTCAAGAGGTAGAGATGTTTGCCCGGATTCAGGTCGCCGGCAACCAGTGTACCGGTCGGTTTTTTACTGATGAGGACATCGTCGCCGACTTTAAGGTGTTGCAGGCGGCTGGTCAATGGGCCGTCTTGTACTTTGATACTGAAAAATTCCAGATGCTCTTCCCAGTTGGCAGAAGCCACGCTGTATGCGCGCATCAGCGGTTTGCCGTCTACCATCAGGCCGACCATGACGAATTGGCCGTTTTCAAAGCGCAAAGACTCGTCACGGGTACAGGTGAAAGTGAAGTAAGCGTCGGTCCAGTGGTGTACGGACAAGACTTTCTGGGTGTTGAATGCTGCCATTGATATTTCCTGTCGGATAAGGCCGTCTGAAAAGAATAGGTAGGGGCGGCCGAGGTTAATAAAAAGAATGGAATATGGTGTTCAGCTACTTGCTTGCCGGTTTGGCTGATTTTTCGCTGAGGCTGTGCAGGTCGGAATAGCGTCCGCCTGCGTTGATCAATTCATGATGAGTGCCTTGTTCGACTACATTGCCTTCGTGCATCACAACGATATTGTCGGCTTTTTCGATGGTTGAAAGTCGGTGGGCAATCACCAATGTGGTACGGTTTTGCATCAGGTTTTCCAATGCGGTTTGTACCAAACGTTCGGATTCATTATCTAATGCGCTGGTGGCTTCGTCCAAAATCAAAATCGGCGCATTTTTCAAAAGCGCACGCGCAATGGCGAGGCGCTGACGTTGGCCGCCGGACAGTTTTAAACCGTTTTCGCCAACTTCAGTGTGCAAACCTTGCGGCATTTTTTGGATAAATTCCCAAGCATTCGCGGCTTTTGCAGCATTGATAATTTCTTCTTCACTGAATTTGTCAGCTTGAGCATAGGCAATGTTTTCAGCAATCGTACCATTAAACAGGATAACGTTTTGGCCGACAAATGCCATGCGGCTGCGCAGGCTTTCGAGTGTATATTCCTTGATGTTGATACCGCCAATCAAAACCTTGCCTTCATCCGGATTTAGGAAGCGCGGCAACATATTGGCCAGAGTGGTTTTACCGCAGCCTGATGCACCGACCAATGCAGTCACTTTGCCTTGCGGTACAAGCAGGTTGATGTGGTTCAAGCTGTTGCGTTCGGCTTCAGGATAGCGGTGTACAACATCGCAAAATTCAATATCTCCAGGGTTTGGGCTGAGGATTTGTTTGCCTTCGTTGCTCTCTTCGGGTTGATCCAAAAAGGTAAAGACACTTTCTGCCGCCGCCAAACCGCGTTGCAGGGATTGCATCACGCCGGTCATACGTTTGATGGGGTCAAACATCATGATCATGCTGGACAAAAACGACATAAAATCGCCTGCACTAAATCCTGAAAGCCCTGCTTGGCGTGCCGCTGCGTAAATAATCGCAGCCAGTGCAACCGAAGCCATTAATTGCGTAATGCCGGTACCGGCAGAGCTGGCGGAAACCTGTTTGAGCAGGTTGCGGCGCACATCGTCGGCAATACGGTTGAAGCGGCGATTTTCATAATCTTGACCGCCATAGATTTTCACAACACGTTCACCATTGATGCTTTCTCCCAAAACCTGCATCAGCTGACCGATGTAAATTTGATTGTTGGCAGACAATTTGCGCAAGCGTTTGCTGACCGTTTGGATACATACGGCGACGACCGGCAAAATAATAAAAGTAATCAGGGTCAAACGCCAGTTTAGATAAGTCAACAAGCCCAACAGACCGACCACGCTCACGCCGTCTTTGGCGATCACGGTAATGACGTTAAATCCTGCATCGGTAATTTGGTTGACGTCGTTTAAAATGCGCGACATCAGACGGCCGCCGGTATTGCTGCTGAAATACGAAGTCGGCAGGTGCATCATTTTATTGAACATTTCACCGCGCAAACGCTGCACCAAGTGGCTGGACAGATAAGTCGTGCAATATTCGTTAATGAAGTTGAACAGGCCGCGAACGAAAAACAGCGCCACAATTGCCAGCGGCAACCATGACATGCTTTTCATGTTTTTATCGACAAAACCTTCATTAATCAAAGGTTTGAGTAAGTAACCGAAAGCCGGCATCGTACCGGCGACAATCAGCATGGCTACTACGGAGACGATAAACATCTTCCAATAGCTTTTTAAATATCCAAGCAAACGCTTGTACAGCTCCCAGTTGGATGTGGCTTGTGTTGTCTGCATATCAATCCAGATTTAGAGCAAACATGCAATTCTAAACGAAAATATCTGTCATTACAATGTTTGCAATTGAAAGTTGAAAGGAGTTGGTATTGTTTTAACGCCTTGATTTTATAATGAGAACGACTGTGATGCGGTAGGATTGGCAATAATGTTATCCACTTCTCAAGCACCAGTTGCGGCCGTCTGAAAAAGTTTCAGACGGCCTCTTCAGTCGTCAAAGACAGCTGGTTAAGCCAAAGCTTCCTTAATGATGTCTTTTACTGTCGTTGCGTTATTAGGGACAACACGGACACGTTGCGGCAAGTTTTCCAAGCCTTCCAATGCGGCCGGGCGGGGGATGGCAACTTCGCCGACAGCTTCATGGATGGTGGCTTCAAATTTGGCAGCCAACGCGGTTTCGAGACAGACGATGGTTTCGCCGGCTTCGCGTACTTCACGCGCTACTTTGACGCCATCGGCTGTATGCGGATCAATCAACTCACGGTCTTGTTCGTAAACCTGTTTGATGGTGGCAAGGCGGTTGGCATGGGTCGATTTGCCGGAAACAAAGCCATATTGTTGATGTACTTTGTTTAACATAAATTCCAAATTGAAACCTTTGCCGGAGCCTACTTCAGCCCATAATGTTTTGATTTCGTCTGCATCGCGGTCTATCAGGTCAAACACAAAACGCTCGAAGTTGGAGGCTTTGGAAATATCCATAGACGGGCTGGAAGTGACGTGGGTGTGTTCGCTGTTGCGCGGGCGGTATGCGCCGGTTTTGAAAAATTCGTCCAATACGTCGTTTTCATTGGTGGCAACAATCAAGCGGTGGATAGGCAGACCCATTTGGCGGGCGATATGGCCGGCGCAGACATTGCCGAAGTTGCCGCTTGGCACGCAGAAGCTGACTTTTTCATCATTGCTCGAAGTGGCATTGAAATAACCGGCAAAGTAGTACACGACTTGGGCGATGATGCGTCCCCAGTTGATGGAGTTGACTGTACCGATGTGGTATTTGGCTTTGAATTCGGCATCGTTTTGTACGGCTTTGACGATGTCTTGGCAGTCGTCAAACATGCCTTCAACGGCGATGTTGTGGATATTAGCATCTTGCAGGCTGAACATTTGCGCACGTTGGAATGCGCTCATTTTGCCTTCCGGAGACAGCATGAAGACATTAACGCCTTTTTTACCGCGCAGGGCATATTCGGCGGCAGAGCCGGTGTCGCCGCTGGTGGCGCCCAAGATATTGAGTTCTTTGCCTTCTTTGTTTAATACATATTCAAACGCATTGCCCAAGAATTGCATGGCCATGTCTTTGAATGCCAAAGTCGGGCCGTTGGACAGTGCTTGGATTTTAATGCCGTCTGAAAGTGTGCGCACCGGAGTAATGGCTTGGGTACCGAATACTTCTTCGGTGTAGGTGCGGTTGATGATGTCGCGTAAATCATCAGCAGGGATGTCGGTGGCAAACAGGCTCATGACTTCAAACGCCAGCTCAGGATAGCTGAGTGTGCGCCATTGGTCTAAAGTAGCACAGTCGATTTGAGGGTATTGCTCAGGCAGCATCAAACCGCCGTCAGGAGCTAAACCCATCAATAAAACTTCGCTGAATTGCTTGCGTGCGGTTGCACCGCGGGTACTGATGTATTTCATGGTTTCTTCTCTATAAAAACAAAAATATTGCCGGTCAAAACAGGAAACCCGCCTGCGGACAATCCCGCAAACCGCTCTATCCCGACCTTAATCCACTATAAACTTTCAGACAACCCTGATACACAGAGGTCGTCTGAAAAACATTATCTATACAAACGCTTGAAACAAGCATTGACAGTTTTCACCGTTACCGACGCAATCGCCCGATCGCGCGAAGAAGGATTCAAAACATCCATCAACTCTTGCGCGGACACCTGATTCGGCGCCTCCTCGCTCGCGCAGCCGCAGATTTTATCTTCCCACTCGCGCTGCTTGTCCGCGCTCATCGTCAGCGCGATCAAACGCCACTCGTTGCGCTTGTTCAACTCCGAACGGCACTGATGATCGACCGCCATTTTCACCACGCTGCCGCCGATACCCGTACCGCCGCCCAAACCGCCGAACGCCGAGTCAGAATCAGAAGCGCAACCGCCCAACAACGCCGCCACAGAAGCAACGGCAACCATCTTTTTCATATTCATAGCCATCCCTTGCTGCAAGGTCGTCTGAAACGCCCCGCAAAGTCTTTAAACAAACGCGTATTATACCGTAAGCGGTGTGAGATGGGGGATTGGGGATTGTTGGGTTATAATTTTGGGTGAGCTTTGAGAATCTTTTAAAACGAAGGGATTTAATAATGATGAAAAAGCGAAAATTACATATTCAGCTAAAAACGAATGATAACAAAAAAGAGAAAATACATAGTATTTCGAACAATCGAATTAAAGAACCTACATCACCCGAGATAAAGCAACAAACACAAGTTGATTTAAAAACAAAGCAAACTGATTATATAGATGTAATTAATAAACTAACAGGTATTTCAGTTACCATAGGTATTGTAACAGGAGGTTTTTTGGCCTATACATATCTAGGGAATATTAACTATCTAAGTATTTTTCCTGACACTATAAACAATCCATCAAGCTTAGTAGCCTCAGCAGTATCTTTAGGTATAATTTATCTGTTATTCACCCTCCCATTTGCTACATTATACTTTATTAGCCCTTTTGATAAAAAAACAGATAAAAAGGGCAGAAAACAACTTGAAACAATTAAAGATCCTATTTCTATCTTAAATATTATAAATACATCACTACTAATATTATCAATAATAGTCATATTTTATTTTATTATAGAAAAAATTTATGATTTTTTTAAGTTCCCACTACTTTATGTGTTAATCTTAATCTCACTGATAATATTTCTTTTATATATTAACTTTTCATTTGCAAAATTATATAAAAAGAATAACAAAAAAATTACCTTATCAGAGCCTATTTTTTCTTCTTTTCTAGTTTTAATGACTATTTCAGCCATGCCATCGCAGTATTCTAGGGAAAAATCAATTTTATATTTATTAAATACTGTCCGCTTCATTGAAACTCCCGCAAACTCATCCTGGTATTTATTACATAATAATTTCCAACCAAACAATGGCATTAGAAGAGGTGATTTGCTCAAGTTAAAACAAAATTTCAAATGTTCTTCCCTTTCAGAAAAAGAAAAAGTAGAAAAAGGCATTACCTGTTCTTCAATCCCCGAACAACGCAACAACGCCCTATACGGCTACATGGCTTGGAACTTAGGTGACACTAAGGTCTTCTGCCCACCGACTGCTGAAAACAACAAAGGAAAAGAGGAAGCTGCGAAATTAGCTGAGGAATGTATCGTCATCAGCGGGAAATCACTACAAATTTTGAATGAAAATTATATTGATATTACGCCCAAAGAGCGTTAATCCCCCTTTCAGACGACCTGCTATAATCCACGTCGTCTGAAACCTCTCTTTCACGGAAACCGCCATGTCCGACCTTTTCACCCGCCAACCCGATGCGCCGCTTGCCGAACGCCTGCGTCCGCATTCTTTAGACGATGTCATTGGGCAGCAGCACTTAATCGGCGAAGGCAAACCTTTGCGCGTAGCGGTCGAGGGAGGAAAGCCGCATTCTATGTTGCTGTGGGGGCCGCCGGGGGTAGGCAAAACCACGCTGGCGCGGATTTTGGCGCAAAGCTTTAATGCCCAATTTCTGCCGGTTTCTGCCGTATTTTCCGGCGTGAAAGACATACGCGAGGCAATCGAGAAAGCTGAAATTGCCTTGCAACAAGGGCGCGCGACGATTTTATTTGTTGACGAGGTACACCGCTTCAACAAAGCGCAACAGGACGCATTTTTGCCTTATGTCGAAAGTGGCCTATTAACCTTTATCGGCGCCACCACGGAAAACCCGTCATTTGAAGTCAATCCGGCATTGCTCAGCAGAGCGCAGGTGTATGTTTTGCAATCCTTGTCTTCAGACGACCTGAAAAAGTTGATTGCCAAAGTATTGGCTTTGCCCGAATACCAAGATTTTACGATTGATGTGGATGCGCAAGAATTGCTCGTGAATACCGCCGATGGCGATGCGCGCAGATTGTTGAACTTGATCGAGCAACTTTTACGCGCTGCCGATACACGCCGTCTGAAAACCCTAACCGCCGAATTTCTGGCAGACAGTTTGGGTGCGCAAATCCGCCGTTTTGATAAGGGTGGTGAGAGTTTCTACAACCAAATCTCCGCGTTGCACAAATCTGTGCGCGGTTCGCATCCTAATGCGGCATTGTATTGGTTCTGCCGTATGCTCGACGGTGGTACCGATCCTCGCTATCTCGCCCGCCGCATTGTCCGTATGGCATGGGAAGACATCGGCTTGGCCGATCCGCGTGCCTTAACGATTGCCAATGATGCCGCCGCTACTTATGAGCGCTTAGGCTCGCCAGAAGGGGAACTCGCTTTGGCTCAAGCCGTGTTGTACCTTGCCGCCGCCGCGAAATCCAACGCGGGCTATAAGGCATACAACCAAATGCGCCGCTTCGTCAAAGAAAATGCCAGCGACGAAGTGCCTGTCCACCTACGCAATGCGCCGACCAAGTTGATGAAAGAGTTGGGTTACGGACGTGAATACCGCTATGCCCACGACGAGCCGAATGCCTACGCTGCCGGTGAGAGCTATATGCCCGATGGCTTGGACGAACCCGATTTCTACCAACCCGTCCCGCGTGGATTGGAAATCAAAATTGGCGAAAAGCTGAAATGGCTGAAATCCTTGGATGAAGATGCGCTGGATGATTAAAACAGTAAATGAACATAATACAAATCTAAGATCAAATTGAGTTTTTCAGACGGCCTTTGCTGTTTGAATATTTTTAACCTATACCATACACACAAATTTTCATGAATATTTTTGAAGCCTTACTATTATTGTGCCTGCTGATTGTTATTAGTGCGTTTGTGTCCTGTTCCGAACTCGCGCTTGCCTCGGCACGTAAAATCAAATTGCAGGTCATGGCAAAAGACGGCGGCGACACGCGCGCGCTGGATGTACTCAATATGCAGCAGCAGCCGGGCAGCTTCATCACCGTCGTCCAAATCGGTTTGAACGCCGTCGCCATTCTCGCCGGTATCGTCGGCGAAGCGGCAATACGTCCGTATTTTGGCAAGCTGTTGGAGAATGTAGGCAGTTGGGGTAGCACAGTTGCCTCTTTGCTGACTTTCTCGCTGGTTACAGGCAGCTTTATTTTAATTGCCGACCTGATGCCCAAGCGCATGGCAATGACCCATCCCGAAGCGGTGGCGGTACGCATTGTCCGTCCAATGATGTTTTTGATTTTTATCTTAAAGCCCCTTGTCTGGGTTTTTGACGGATTGGCAAACGCAATATTCAAACTCTTCAAAATCTCAACCGTCCGTCAGGAGCAGCTGACCTCGGAAGATATTTATGCCGTCGTTGATGCCGGTGCGCAGGCTGGTGTATTGAAAGAACAAGAACACTATCTGATTGAAAATATTTTCGATATGCAGGAGCGTACGGTTACTTCTACCATGAGTACGCGCGAATATATCGCCTATTTTGACAAACACGACGACAGCGATACCGTATTGGAAATGATGTCGGAAAAACCGCACAATAAATTTCTCGTATGCGACGGCGACTTGGAACGTGTCATCGGCTATATCGAATCGCATACGCTGTTGACCTTGTTTTTAAAAGAAAAAGACGTCCGCCTGACCGACAAACGCGTGTTACGTAAAGCCTTGTTCATCCCCGACACGCTGTCGCTTTACGATGTCTTGGAAACCTTCAAAACTTCCGGCGAAGACTTTGCCGTGGTGGTGAACGAATACGCGCTGGTGGTCGGCGTGGTCACGTTGAAAGACGTGATGAGCATCGTTATGGGCGAGCTGGTCAATACCGAAGAAGAGCCGCAGATCATCCGCCGCACCGAAGACACTTGGCTGGTGGATGGTGCCACGCCGCTTACCGATGTCATGCGCGCGCTGGATATTGAAGAGTTTCCCAATTCGGAAAATTATGAAACCATCGCCGGCTTTATGATGTATTCCCTGCGCAAAATTCCGAAACGTACGGATTTTCTGGTTTATGCCGGTTATAAGTTTGAAATCATTGATACTGAAAATTTGAAAATCGACCAGCTTTTGGTTTCCAAACAAGGAAATATGGTGGGGAAAATGTAATAGGCTTTAAAGGAATATTTGTAGTATCAGATGAAAACGGGCCATCTTGAAATAAGTTGCTTATGATTTATGTCTTTTCTTAAGTTGTATAAAAGGCCGTCTGAAAATCAAATAATCAAAAAAGAAAACCGGATTTCCATCAACTGGAAATCCGGTTTGTTTTATTTTCAACTTAGAACGTCAGCCTTACACCGGCGCGGACGGAGCGGCCCGGCAATGGTGCGATATATTTGAGCATGGAGTTTTGCGGTCTTGCAGTACGATTGGCAAGGTTGCGTGCATCGAGGAACCATTCGGCTGTCGATTTTCCATGTTTGGTGGTATGGCTCATGTACATATCCCATATGGTATAGCCGCCCAAAACAGGCTCTTTGTAGTTGGCAGCCATGTGGCCTGTATGTTTGGCAGGGCGGTAGCGTGTCAGGCTGGTGCCCAATTGCCAGTTGCCTTTATTCCATGTCAGGCCTGCGCCGTAGCGGGATACGGGCATATTGGGCATGTAATAGCCGTTGTTGCGGACACGGTTGCCATTGCCTAATGTGCTGTTGCGCTCGTCGTCCAAATCGGCGCGGTTGTGTACGAAATCGCCAAACAGGCGGGCTTCCAATGTGCCGTATTTATTCAGGTCAAACCATTGGTTTACCTCCAATTCCACGCCGTGAAGCTGGGTATCGCCGGAGCGCCAGTATTTGGTTGGCAGGCGTTGGCCGCCGTCATGTGCGGCATCTACGAGGAAGGTGTAGTCTTTAAATTGGGTTTTATACCAGCTTGCACGGAAGCGGCCGTCTTTCCAACCGATTTCTCCGTTTACCTCCCAAATGCCTGCTGTTTCCGGACGCAGTACGTCTACTCCCCAGTGTGATTCTGAAGCCATCAGGGCATAGTGATCGCCACCTGCATACAACTCGTTGACTTCAGGAGCGCGTTGTGAACGGCTGTATCGTGCACCCAGTTTTAAGAAGTCAAACAAATCTACGCCTAAGCCTGCATGATAGTGGTTTAAACTGTATTTCAGACGGCCTCTCTCTTCCAATCCTTTAACGGTCGAGCTATTGCGTCCAGGTTTGTAATCACCGATGTCGACCGAGTGGCGGACTTCGCCATGTCGCCAACCCAAAGATGCATTCCAGTTTTTCCACTTGAAGTTTTCCAAAGCGAAAATGCCGTATTCTTTGCTATCTGTATCGGGCAGGTAGGCATAGTTTCCGGTGCGTTTGCCGTTGATGCCTGAAGATTCGGTGCTGCGCTGTTTCCAATCTGCGCCCAATGTACCTTTCAACCAAGAATCTGCTTTGTGGTTGAACTCCAAACGGCTTTGGAAAGTTTTGCTGTCCAAAGTTTGCATTTTGGTGTCGCCCAAGTATTCGGATGTTGGATTTTGCGTATAGGCGGCTTGAAATTTGATGTTTTCAATCCATGGCGTCAATGGCCGGTACATGGCTTCTGCCTGCCAACGGGTTTGTTGGGCGCGTACGGAAGCGTATTCGCGTACCGGTGCTTTGTGGGTACCGCTGTGGTGGTGGCCTGATTCGGAAAAATTGTAATAGCCAAAGCCTGCAATACCGGATTTGCTCAAGAAGCGGCTGACGGATACGCCGGCATAGCTGCGTTCACCGATATGGCTCAGGCCAAAAGCAAAGTTTTGATTGCTCAAATGGCTGTTTTTCAGACGGCCTTTTTCAACAGGCATATCGTCTTTCATGGCATTGATGACTTTATTTCTAAAGTTTGGACTGCCGTCATAAAGCGGATTTTCTACCCAATTGCCCCAGGATGGTTTGTTTAATTTGTACAATTCAGATTCATCAGGTTCCGAGCCGTCGTTATAGCGTTTCCATTGTTCAATGAAAGCCGGAATGTCTTTCGCGACATAACGGTAATAGCCTTTGTTTAAGGTTTCGGTAATGTCGGGCGTAACCTGACATGCCCACATCAGGCGAGAACTAGAAATATTGGCATGATCGTAACAGGCGGCCGGTTTGGAATCGCCGGGGATACGGTAATCATTGGCATGAGTGTCTGCCCCCGACAAATGCCAAGCCACATTGCCGACTTTGCCGTTTAATTTGAACGCTGCGACACGCGGCGTATTGTAGCCGCCGCTAACTTCGACTTTGCCGTTTAAATCTTTTTCAGGCAGTGCTGTGGCAATCACGCCGGTATCGACGTCAACTGCGCCGCCAATCGCGTTGCCGCCATACAAGACTGCTGCCGATGATTTTAAAACGGTAATCTTTTCCGCTATGAACGGATTGACCATCAGCGGCAAATCGGGGCTGACAGAAGCGGCATCCGAAATACCCAAACCATTTTCACTGACATATACGCGCGAGCCGCTCAAGCTGCGGATTTGCGGTACGCCGGTATTGGGGCCGTAAGCATTGTTTTGAACGCCGGAGACTTGTTCCACAGTCTGTCCGAGCGATACAGCGCGTTTTGTTTTTAAATCGTTTGTAGTTAAAACTTCTCCATCTCTTAGATAGTCTTTTGCGCCAGGCTGCAAACGCCAGTTACTTGAAGGCGCATTACCGACAACTTTGACTTCAGGTATATCTACTTGAGGAATTTCTTCTGCAAATGACTGGCCTGAGAAAACAGCCAAAATGGCGCATAACATTTTATTTTTGTTACATAAAAATTGTTTTTTCACCGCTTATCCTTTATTGATATCACATTACGAAAGGCGTCATGATATATCTTTTCTACGGTGATTATCATGAATAAACATGTCTATTTTAATTATTTTTGATTATTATCAATAATTATAAATATTGGTAAAATTTAGTATAGACTAGCTATTAATAATTAGTTATAAAATATTAAAAAGGCCGTCTGAAACAATCCAATGTTTCAGACGGCCTTTTTATGGAATCAGAAATTGCTAGAGCTAAGACAGGGGTCTTTATTCGCAACTCAAGTTTTTTGTTTTTTCAGCGAATGTATCCATGGCAATTTGGCACATGCGTTCACGTTGGCCTACGTCGGCGGCGGGCAAGATTTGGCGCAGGTATTTTGTGTTGTCGCGTTGGAACGATGCTTTATCGCCTGCTTTTTGGTAACACGCATCCGCTCGGGTAAAGTATTGCTGGCAGATTTTCGGCAATTCTTCAAAGGATAAAGGTTTGCTTTTGTGCATGCCGTGTGCGGAGACGGATAGGGAGGAAAGAGTACACAACGCGATGATTAAGGTTTTTGAAATGTTTTTCATGGTAAGCCTGTTTATGGAAGTTGTTTAAATCAATTGTTCGCCCCAATGCAGCTTTTGACGCAGGGTTTTGAAGTATTGGTAATCGGTAGGATGGAGGACGCGCAAGGGGTTGTGATAGCGGCGGATGATGATGCGGTCGAAGTTTTGTACGTCGATATGGGATTGTCCGTCAAAGTGTGCGCGTGCGTCACCGCTTTTGGTGATGAGAATCTCAATCACGCTGGTGTCGGGGATGGCAATCGGACGGTTGGTCATGGATTGCGGACAGATAGGGACAAGCGTGAAGGCGTGCAAACCGGCCTGCATGATGGGGCCGCCGGCGGCAAGCGCGTAGGCGGTCGAACCTGTCGGCGTGGAAATAATCAGGCCGTCCGAACGTTGGGTATAGACAAATTCTTGATTGATAAATACTTCAAATTCAATCATTTGGCCTGCGCCGCCACGAGACAGTACGGTGTCGTTGAGGGCGAGGGCGCGTTCGATGGTTTCGCCGTCACGAATGATGCTGGCTTCGATGAGGATGCGCTCTTCGGGCAGATATTTGCCTTCCAGTACGGGGCGGATGCCCTCAACCATGGTATCGCGTGAGATTTGGGTGAGGAAGCCCAAGTGGCCTTGATTGATGCCGATGATGGGGACGGCGCGCGGGGCGACTTCGCGGGCGGCGGAGAGAAAGGTACCGTCGCCGCCGAGCACAATGACGAGGTCGCAATATTTGCCCAGCTGGGCTTTGTTTACGATTTCGCAGTAGGCGGAATCTTGGATATAGACGCAGTGTTCTTCTACGCTCAATTCATCCAGATAGATGGTGAAGCCGTTTTCGCGCAGAAAAGAAACCAATGTGTGGACGGTATCTTGAATCTCGGGCGTATTGGGACGTGTAACGATACCGATGTTTTTAAATGGGCTTTTCATGATAGTAGGCCGTCTGAAATTAAGTGTCTAATCTATCCAGATATCGCGCTCGAGCCGGTCGAGGCGTTCGTTTAGGCGGGAAACATCGTCACGCAGTTTGTCCACTTCTTCCAACCATTCGGCAAGCGTGGCTTGGTCGATAACAGGGGATTCGGGTTCGCGTGAAAAGTCGCTGATTTGCTCGGCAATGCTTTTGCCGATTTTTTTCATGGTGCGGCCGATATCGCCGGCGCGCGAGCTGATGCTTTCTGCGGCCACATGACCGAATACCCGCGCCAAATCGTCGCTTGGATAATAGCGCAGTCCACCCAAAATAGGAAGGACGGACATGCCCAATACCAAGTCGCCTTCCAGGCTGATGTCGCCCACTCCGGGCTGACCGCCTTGGAGGATTTTTTGGATGGCACTGTTGTGGAATGTGATGTTGGTGTTGGCGGTTTCGTTTGCGGTTTCAAGAAAACCTTGTTCGCTGATGCGTCCGGTCAGTCTGAAACCGGTCAGGCTGATGCAGATGATGCTGCCTGCAAATTCAGACAGCTCGCGCTGTTGCTCTGGATTTTGCTGTATCAGGTGGTTGATAAGGGGAAATAGGGCGGACATGGTTTACTCTGAATGCCGTCTAAAACGGATGAATGGATTGAGTCGCAATTTTACAGGCTTAGACCGTCTGCGCAAACGGTATTTACAATTTTGTCGTTGCTTTTGTCATCAACGATGAAATCAGGAGCCGGCAGTCCGAGTTTGGCCGCTTCGGCAGTATAAAATTCGGCCCGGCTTGGGTGGCGGGGTTCGACAATATTGCGGATACGCTTGCCGTCAGCTTGGCAGGCCGTCTGAAAGAGAACTTGGACGGCAAGGTCTTTATGAAGAATATTGACGGGTTGATTGCCGCCTTGAATGCGTGTTTTTTGAACCAGCTTGGTAACAGGATGACGGTCGGCGGAATAAAGTCCGCCCAGTCGCAGTATGTCGATATGGGGTACGGCACTTTCAAGCAAGGTTTGCTCGACTGCGAGGATTTGACGGGCGGATTCGGTTTGCGGATCGGGCGGCGTGGTTTCATCGCATATGCGTGCTTGGTCGCCATACACGCTGGTGCTGCTGGTGAAGATGATGTGTTGTACCTTGGACTGCTCGGCAAGTTGAATCCATTTTTTCAGGGTATCGGCGTAATGGTTTAATGACGAAGGCGGAAGTAGACAAAACCATGTCGGCTTGTTGATATGGTTTTGCCACAATGCCGAACTGTGAAAAATATCGTCTTGATTCAAATCGATGATGTTGAGTTCAATCGGCAGATTGATGTCGTCGGAAGTCAGATTACGTTTGACGGCGGCTACCTGACTGCCTTGCTCATAACATTTTTGAGCCAGCGGCAGGCCGAGATAGCCTAAGCCGAGAATGGAAATATCGGGAAGGTGCATAAATAAAGCATCCGAAAATTA
>NZ_JBQCTZ010000047.1:0-21665 GCF_051963715.1 Neisseria sp. P0001.S005
CCTTTAGCGCCGGCTGCGCCAGTGTCACCTTTATCGCCTTTAGCGCCGGCTGCGCCAGTGTCACCTTTATCGCCTTTGTCGCCTTTAGCGCCGGCTGCACCAGTGTCACCTTTGTCGCCTTTAGCGCCGGCTGCACCAGTATCACCTTTGTCGCCTTTAGCGCCGGCTGCGCCAGTGTCACCTTTGTCGCCTTTAGCGCCGGCTGCACCAGTGTCACCTTTGTCGCCTTTAGCACCGGCTGCACCAGTGTCACCTTTGTCGCCTTTGTCGCCTTTAGCGCCGGCTGCGCCAGTGTCACCTTTGTCGCCTTTAGCGCCGGCTGCGCCAGTGTCACCTTTAGCGCCGGCTGCACCAGTGTCACCTTTGTCGCCTTTAGCGCCGGCTGCGCCAGTAGCGCCGGTATCACCTTTAGGGCCAGCAGGACCAGTATCGCCTTTTTCGCCTTTAGGGCCAGTTGCGCCAGTAGCACCAGTTGCACCGGTATCGCCTTTAGGGCCAGTTGCACCAGTTGCGCCGGTATCGCCTTTAGGGCCAGTTGCACCAGTTGCGCCGGTAGAACCAGTAGAACCACCACCAATTACGCTCAGGGTGTATTCGTTAGTGCCGTTTGAAGTCATCTTCAGACCGTCACCTGCGATCAGTTTCAGGGTGTTATTGGCATTTGATTTAGGATCGTATTTGTATGTACCTACATCTGGTGAGCTACCGCTACCATTATGGCCTGAGAATACAAACGGATTCAGGTTTTCGATGCGGTTTGCAACAGCGTACAATTGAGAGCCGTTGATTGCATCGGTAGAAGTTGCAGAAATACGGCCTGCGGCAACGTTTTGGATTTGACGCTCGTTACCTGCAGAACCTACAGACAATACTGCGCCGTTGCCCAAGCCGCTGGTTGCGCCTGCGAAGCCGCTGTAAGTGTAGCTGCCAACAGTAGCAGTATTGGTAGGTACGAATGCGCTGGTTGTAGAGCCGTTACCCAGGGCTACGCTGTTTTCGATAGTAGATTTAGCTTCTGAGCCCAAAGCCAGAGTGTGTTGGGCTGTTGCTTGAGCGTTGTTACCCAGGGCAGTTGCAAACTTACCGTTGGCTTGAGAGAGGCGGCCCAATGCGATGGCTTGTTCTGAAGTGGCTTGGCTTTGTACGCCCAAAGCTACTGAGTATTTACCAGTTGCTTGAGCAGCAGGACCGAATGCAGCGGCAGAAATACCGTCCGCTACAGAACCGCGACCGATTGCTACGGCAGAACCTTTTTTAGCTTGAGCGTCGCCACCCAATGCTACCGCGCCGTTTGCCAGAGCTTGAGAACGTTGGCCGATAGCAGTTGCCACGATACCGGTTGCTTGAGATTCAGTACCGATTGCCATTGCCGAACCGGCATTATTTACTACGCCGTCGCCATCAGAACCGGTAGAAGTACCATTTGCTGTAGCAGCATAACCTACTGCAACGTCAGCAGTTTTAGAAGCATTTGATTTAGAACCTACTGCAATAGAGTTATTACCAACGGCTTTAGCAGCAGAACCTGCTTTATTACCCAGAGTACCATCTTTCGCACCGCCAATAGCTACAGAATTTTCACCTGTTGCTTGAGCAGATGCACCACCGGCAAATGAGCCTTCGCCATTCGCTTGAGACAATACGCCGATAGCGGTACCACGTGCAGCAGTTGATTCAGCATAAGCACCGATACCAATTGCGTTATCACCTCTAGAAACTGTTTTAGTACCGACAGCAATGGAGTTATTATTAGCCGCAGTAGCAGTTTGACCCACAGCAATAGCATTAGACTCAGCAGCAGTAGCGTTAGAACCTACGGCAATTGCAGCTTCTTTATTGGCTTGTGCATATGGACCAACCGCAACTGTCAGATTACCTTCTGCTTTTGTATATGAACCAACACCGACAGCTTGAATACCTGACGCATTTGCGCTAGTACCTGCTGCAATCGCGTGGTCTTGTTTTGCTACGCTATCTTTACCGACAGCAATCGCATTTGTCCAAGCACCGTGAGCGTTGTTACCAATAGCGATAGAATCTTGTTTTTCAGCGTTCGCATGCGTACCTACAGCAACTGCAGCAGCATTTGCATTGGAGTTGTCACCAATAGCTGTTGCAAATTGTGCGCCAGCATTTGCACGGTTACCGTATGCACTTGCGGAGTCTTGAGTAGCAGTCGCACGGTTACCTACTGCAGTCGCACGAATTTGCGTTGCTTGGGCTACGTTACCGATTGCAACAGAAGCTTCGCCACTTGCAACAGAGCTTACACCCATTGCAGTCGATGCACCGCCGGTTGCGATATTGTTATTACCCACAGCCAATGCTGCGTTTGCAGTCGCAGTATTGTTAGCACCGTAAGCGATAGTGCCATCTTGGCTGCTGGCAGTATTTTGATAACCCACTACAACAGAGTTGACACCAACGTTTCTGTTAGAACCGTTGTAAGTGCCATCAGGAGTGATGTTTACTGCGCTACCTCCCAATCTTACATCGGCCTCTGCTCCGCTAGATGCCATCAAAGCACCTGCTGCAACCACTGCAGCAGCTACGGCTTTACGCTTGTCAGAAGCGGATTTTTTGCCGTGTGCATGGCTGATCTCGGAAACCGCGGTCCATGTCTGGGTCGCGTGGTTCCAAATGACTTTAAAGACTTTATTCATATCGATTTTCCTGTAAGGGGTTTGATTTCTTTTGGGACGTGTTGCTCGGCTGTAAACCGCCTGTCCACACATTTGCCGCATTTCAGAGTCTCCCCTTTATGCGGTTTCATGCCGTAATCTCCTGTATGCAATTCCCGTGCCAAAAGTCTCCACTCGGCCGAATAGCAGCTAAAAGCCTGTTTTATGGGATTTTATGCTGATACATTTTGGGAAGCTTGTGAAGTTTGGGAAACGATGTGCCGTTTTTTGTCAGCTTGTTTCTTAACAAGTCACTTTTTGTCAGCTTCTATCAATGCATTCGGAATCCTTGTCCAAATTTTATATGCGTTTGGTTTTACAAATCAACTCTTCCGATAAAGTGTTATTTTTTCGGCCTCAACGGTCATGCCCGTTAGATTTACTTGTTGCTTTTTTTAAACGATTTTTATAATTATATGATTTTTGTTGAAATTTTTAAACAATAATGATTGTTAAATAATATGTTAACAGGATAGTTATTTTAGTGATAGATTTAGATGTCAGCTTTTATTTAGAGAATTAATGAGATTTGTATCAAGGATCGGTTTAAACCGTGTGATGGGTTTATATAGCCTGTTTTCAGACGGCCTTTGACGTTTTCTAACATAGCAAACAGCGGGCAAATGACACGAATTTATGCGCTATTGAGCCGATGGACAGCGTTAAAAAGGCAAGTGTAAAACTTGCCTTTACGTTTGGGATTTGTTTGTTCTTTATTGTAGAAAACTGTGTTGTTTTTTCAGACGGCCTTACCAACGGAATGTTTGGGTTACGCCTGCTGAAGCGCCGTTGTTGCCGGCATAGCCGTAGCCTCCGGTATGGCTGGAGGCGCAGGCGGTGAGTGTGGCAAGGGTAAGGATGAGGAGAATGTGTTTCATGTTTTTCTCTGAGTAGGTTGGTTTTAGACTTGGGCGGTGTTGTGTTGCTGCATGAATCGGACGGGCTGGGGCTTGGTTGCTTTGTCCTGATTTACAGTTAGACCGCTAAATTGTTTGATGATTAAAGAAGGCCGTCTGAAAACGGGTTTCATGATATTGGAACTTTGTTTTCAGACGGCCTTTATTTTATATCAGCTTATCAGTGGCGGAAATGGCGGATGCCGGTTACGACCATGGCGATGCCGTGTTCGTCCGCTGCATCAAAAACTTCTTGGTCGCGCATGGAGCCTGCGGGGTGGATGATGGCTTTGATGCCCTGCTCGGCAATGACATCTACGCCGTCGCGGAATGGGAAGAAGGCATCGGAAGCGGCACATGCACCGTTGAGGTCGAAATTGGCATCTTGCGCTTTGCGGGCGGCGATGCGGGTGCTGTCCACGCGGCTCATTTGGCCTGCGCCGATGCCGTAGGTTTGACCGCCTTTGCCGAAGACGATGGCGTTAGATTTGACGTATTTTGCGACGTTCCATACAAACATCAGGTCGTTCCATTCTTGCTCGGTCGGTTCGCGTTTGGAGACGACTTTCAAATCGGCGCGGCTGATGCGGTGGATGTCGGGCGTTTGTACCAACAGTCCGCCGCCGACGCGTTTGAGTTCAAAGCGGTTGGCACCTGCTTCAAGCGGCACTTCCAATACGCGCACGTTTTTCTTGGCGGCGGCGATTTCGAGGGCTTCGGCGGTGAACTTCGGCGCCATGAGGACTTCCATAAATTGGTTGTCGGTAATTTGTTTGACGGTTTCGCCGTCCACTTCGCGGTTGAAGGCGATGATGCCGCCGAATGCGCTGGTGGTGTCGGTAGCGTAGGCGAGTTTGTAGGCATCCAAGGTATTGGAGGCGACGGCTACGCCGCACGGATTGGCGTGTTTCACAATTACGCAGGCCGGCGCGTCAAAGGATTTGACGGCTTCCCAGGCGGCATCGGCATCGGCGATGTTGTTGTAAGACAATTCTTTGCCTTGCAGTTGTTTGTAGGCGGAAAGGCTGCCTGCTGCGGGGTAAATATCGCGGTAGAACGCGGCGCGTTGGTGCGGGTTTTCGCCGTAGCGCATGTCTTGCACTTTAATCCAGCTTTGGTTGAACTGGCTTGGAAATTCGCCGATTTGGGGCTGACCGCTCAAGACGTCGTCTGAAAGTGAGGTTAGGTAGTTGGAAATCATGCCGTCGTATTGGGCGGTATGGCTGAATGCTTTGCGTGAGAGGTTGAAACGGGTTTTGTCGCTCAATGCGCCGTTGTTGGCTTCGAGTTCGGCGGCGATGGCCGGGAAATCAGCGGTGTCGGTAACAATGGCGACGTGTTTCCAGTTTTTCGCGGCAGAGCGCACCATGGTCGGGCCACCGATGTCGATGTTTTCAATCGCGTCTTCCAGTGTGCAGTTTGGTTTGGCGATGGTGGCGGCGAAGGGGTAGAGGTTGACGCACACGAGGTCGATATTGCCGATGCCGTGTTCTTCCATCTTGGCGACGTGTTCGTCCAAATCGCGACGGCCGAGAATACCGCCGTGGATTTTCGGATGCAGGGTTTTCACGCGGCCATCGAGCATTTCGGGAAAACCGGTATAGTCGGCAACTTCGATAACGGGAACGCCTGCATCAGCCAAGAGCTTTGCTGTACCGCCGGTAGAGAGGATTTCAACACCGAGCTTAGTCAGGGTTTGGGCAAATTCGACTGCGCCTGTCTTTTCGGATAGGCTGATCAGGGCGCGTTTGATGGAAGACATTTGGATTTCCTTTGTTGAAGGTTTAATCGATATGGGATGAATTTTCAGGGCGGTATTATCCGCTATTTTCGCCTTTTTGGCAGTAGGTTTTTATAGATATTGTTAACAATTTTATTGTAAAAGGCCGTCTGAAACTTGGTTTCAGATGGCCTTTTGCTTTTTCTTATTTAAATCCCATTTTCTTTGCTACCCATACTGCGCCCGCCATGCCTGTACATAATGGCATGAGTAAGGCAACGGGGGCGTAGGTTAGCTCCAAAATAAAGGCTATGGCTGTCAGGGGCATTTTGAGAGAAACGCCGAGGAAAACGGCGGCGCCGACAATGGCCGCGCTTTCGGAGGACATTTCTGGGAAAACGCTGTTCCACGCGGCGGCAGCTGCAAAGGCAATAGTACTGCCGAGCATCATGGACGGGGTAATCAGGCCGCCGTATGCGCCTGCCGCCAGCGCCATCAAGACGACCAGCCATTTGACGGCGGTCAGCTCAAGGCTGTGTTGCCAGTCGGTCAATCCGCCAAAGGTCAGTTGGTTGCCTGCTTTGCCATTGCCCAAAATTTCGGGAAACCAAACGGAAATCGCGCCAATGAGTGCAAACATACAGACGGCCAAGGGAATGATTTTGATGTTGTCGCGCTTGATGAAGGGGAACTTTTGGGCTGTACGCTGGAAAAAGACGGCGGTTGCGCCCAGTATCGGGCCGATGATGGCAGAAAACCAAAGTAATGAGGTGTTGATGGAAAGGTTGGTCGGATGATATTGCTGCACGTCTCCCAAGCCGATGCGCGCGACGGCAGTGGCGATGACGGAAGTCAGCAATGCGGCGGCGACGGCTTGCTGCGTCCATAAGCCAAGCATGGCTTCGAGGATGAAAAGTGTGGAGGCGAGCGGCACGTTATACACGGCCGCCAAACCTGCACCCGAGGCGCAAGCAATGACCAGCCTTGCGTCGTCTTCGCTCAACCCGAAACGGTTGACGCCTACTGAAGCAAAGGCGGCGGTCATTTCGCGTGGTGCAACTTCGCGGCCGAGCGGCGAGCCAAGCCCGACGGTAATGATTTGCAACAGAGCATGGCTGACGGTTTCAAAAAACGGAAAACCGGCGAGCGGATTTTTAACCACGGCTTTAATACTCGGTTGCGGCCTGCCGTAGCGTTTGAGCAACCACCACCCCAAACCAACCACCACGCCGCAAAAGGCCATTACGCCGATACGCCGCGCAGGACTTGCCTGCGATACGCCCTCGCGGAAAGAAACGTATAGGCCGTCTGAACCGTAACCATAGGCAAGATGTTGAATTGTGTGCATGATTTCGGTTAATACAATGCCGACCATGCCGCCGATAATGCCGGTAATGATGAGGGCGGCCCAGATTTTATGAGTGTCTTTCACGGGATTTGACTTGAGGTAGTAATGGTTTGATCAAAGCGTTTTTTAAGGGAACTATTGTCCGCCCAAGGGGTAGTTTTTGGGGGCGACGTGGGTTTGGCCGTTATAAGGGAAAATATATTTCTGATTTTTATAATTTTTCTTTCTTGATACGCCGCTGAGTTTTGCAGTCAGCGCCCATACGCCGGATACGGCAGGACGGCTTTTGTCAAAAGCAATTTTGGCTTCTAGGCTGACAAACGTGTCTTCGCAGAGGCGTTTTTCGCGCCCTTTATATTCATCGCAATTGCCGTAATATGCGCCGTTATCGTTACCGCTGATCATGACGCTGTTGCGGATTCGGTTGCTATCATCGGTAAACAGGAAGTTTTGCGAAGTCGTCGTGTCGCCTTGGCCTGTATAACTTGATTCGGCAACATAGCCCCAGTTTTGTGCGCCTACCTGAACAAACTTCCACGCCTTATTCTCCGGCGGCTCGCCCCATGCGCCGATTTTATCTTTTCCGTGCTGTTTGATTGCCCACTTGCCGTCTGCTTTCTCCAAAACAAACAATTCTGCCAGACCCGAAGAAGCATGGGCGTCCTGTTTTACTTTTTGTTCCATATCGTAGACAAAACCTGTGTACAACACATAGCGCGCGGCTTTGCCGTTGCGCGTTACGGTATGGTCGGCAACGGGTTTCATGCAATACATAATATTGTCAGATGCTGTCTCACTGTCTTTCGGCGGCTCGGTAAGCTGGCATTTGTGCGCGGCAAGCGGTCGGTTGTAATACTTGGCAATGACGGCCTGTACGGCGGCTTTGTCGTTATCGGGTGCAGCCGACGCCAAAACGGGGCAGGCAAGCAAAAGCAGGGAGATAATGCGTTTCATAGAAATTTTCCCAAAATGTTTTATTGAAAAAAGATACTGCTTACTTCAGGCCGTCTGAAACCGTTTTCAGACGGCCTTTTTGTGTTTGTTGCTGACACGCGCCAACATACCGGCGACAAAAGTGGACGCAATAACGACGGTAATGCCCATCGCAGACATAGCGCTTAAATGTTCGCCCAAAATTAACACCGCCATAATAACGCCGATGACAGGCTCAAGCGAAATCAGTAGGCCGGAGACGTTGGCAGGGACTTTGTTCATGCCTTTGTTCCATAACAGATAGGCAAGCCAGCTGCAACCGATCCCCATATACAAAATCGACAGCGTACCGCCCCATGACCAGTTGATTTGATAACTGTCTGCCAACACCAGCGAAAACGGCAGACACAACACCGCCGCCACCGCCATGGAAGCCGCGGTAAATGCAGGCGCACCGATGCGGGCAATCATCTGCTGGCTCGGACGTATCACGCCTGCAAAACCCAATCCCGCAAGCAAAATCAGCAGACAGCCGAACCAGTCAATCGTACCGCCCTCCTCCGCGCCGCCCATTACCATCATGCCCACGCCGGCAAACGCCGCCGCACCGCAAATCCAGTGGTAAATTTTCGCTTTGTCATTGAAAAAGAAATGACCGACAAAAACCACCAGCAAGGGTTCCAGCCCGACCATGGTAACCGCGCTGGCGGCAGACGTGTATTTCAAACCGATAAACTGGAGCATCAAAACGACAACGTAGTTGACAAAGGAAATCCACAACAACGGCTTCCACTCGCTCCGCGGAATCCTACCCAAATGGTGGCGGCACGACGGCAGTACCATCAACGCGGCAATCAACAACCGTGCCTCAACCATCAGCGCAGGGTCGATCATCTCGTAAGAATACTTGGCAGCGATAAAAGAGCTGCCCCAAATCAGCAGGGCAAGTATTTGATAGAACATGGTCCGACCTTTTAAAAAGGGTTAATCGTTTCTTCTCTATATTTATTATTCAGACGGCCTGGAGGGTTGGCCTTTTTTATTTTGTCTGCGTCAGCGAATCCAAAAAGTCGAAGAGTTTGGCATTCATTTCACTGAAATCCGCCGCTTCGATTTTATCCGGATGCTGAACATAAGTTTGGGCTTGGCTTTGTTCGGCCACATTTTCGCGCCCATCCGCCGCAATCAGCAGCCCGACGGCTTCGCGGTCAAACTCCAAATGAGCCTGGAAAGCATAATGTTTGGGCGCAAAACGGATAATCTGGCGCGGACAGCCTTTGCTGGTTGCCAACACAACCGCCTCATCCGTCAAACCGGGCATATCGCCGTGCCAATGGCCGGTATTCAGGGTTTTGCCCAACAGGGAAACATGGGCATCCGCCAAACCTTCCGCCGTCAGCTCAATCAGATAAATGCCGATTTCACGCTCAGGGCTGCGTGTGTGGCGCGCGCCGTAGGCAACGGATAAAAGCTGCGCACCCAAACACACGCCGACAATATATTTATCCGCCGCCATCGCCTGACGCATCAGGCGCAGCTCGGATTCGGGGTCGTAATACGGGAATGCCTGCCTGTCTTCATCAGGCGATTGCGGCCCGCCCATCACAATCAAAAAATCTATATCGTCCACATTGTCAGGCAGGGCTTCACATTCGTACACTTTGGTTGCACTGATGTTATGTCCGCGCCATTGCGCCCATTTCAAATATGCTCCCGGCACTTCAAATGCCTCGTGCAAGATGAAATGGATATTTAATTTATTCGGATTTTGCATTGTTATTTCTCCTTCGACCGTCAGGACGGATTGCCCTGCCGTATTACAGCATACCGTGCTGTTGTAATTTTTTACGCAGGGTATTACGGTTCAAACCCAAAATGACCGCCGCTTTAGACTGGTTGCCGCCGCATTGTTCCATCACGCAGGCAAGCATCGGCTTTTCCACTTGATGCAATACCATATCATACACGCCGCAAGGTTCCGTACCATCCAAGTCTTTGAAGTATTGTCGTAAGTTTTGTTCAATACATTGCGCAATGTCAGTCGTCGTTTGATTCATCGTGATTGTCTTTCTTTGGATTTGTTTTTAAATGATGAAGCCGTCTGAACATTCAGACGACGTTTATTTGATTTGATTGAATTTACCCTATCCGATTTATATTTATTTTTGATTAACTATCGATATCTTATTTTGAAATAGATTTCTGTAATTTACTGTCCCAAAACGCCTGCCACACGCCATTTTCTTGAGCCAGATAGATAACAAATTCATTATTGACATGATCGGCAACGTAATGGATGGAATACGGTTTTTCTTCACAATTGACTATCCAAACATGAAATTGACGCACCTTTTTCCAAGATTGGCGGTTATATCCTATTTCTTGATAAGCTCTAGGAATAGGCGATTGAGCCTCTTTTTCCAAAGATGCTTGAACCTGATTATCCCATGCGTTCAAATTCTGCAGGATTTCCATGTATTGAGCCTCATCTCCTGAAGCAAAATACAGCAGGATATTATGTGCACTCTCACTTAATGCCAACTCAACAGTCTTGCCCTGCTCGTCATAATGCCCTTCATCATTGACCAGCCGACGAGTGGCATCAGCCAATTCCTGTTCCCAATCCACATGTTCGAAACGATTGCGTGGAAACATAGAATCAGCTTGATGTTTTTTGACAAACAGTTGTTTTAATAAATTAAACATAGGGTTTCCTGAAACCATCTCCTCACGCAACCTACTGCTCAAAGCAAGTAATCTTGCCAACCTTTTCTCTGTCAGGTTCGATTTCTGCTACATTATCTCCATATTTATTACCCCAAAAGAAACGCCCGTTCTCCTCATACCAAGGCTTGCCCAGTACATACCAAGCCTTGTCCAAACTGTCACCGGGGCGGATGGTTTCGCATGTTGCTTTATCCTTCCCTGCACTCAGCATACAAGCATCATGTTGACGACAATCAGGATTCATGCACCTGCCCTTGTCTTCATTCCAATAGCGATCCATTAATTTACAGGCTATCAGATTGTAGTCATAAGCATAAATACCAAATCCTGTCAGCAACAGCGCGGCTATGCCGAAGCGTTTGAACCGTGAGGTCAATTTCATATTTACTTCCCAAAAAGAAAAAGGCCGTCTGAAACCCTTTAGCCTTCCCGATAGTGGCATACCCAGCGGTCGGTTTTTTCTGAAAGCGTCTCAAGATAGGCGGCAAGGGTGTCGTATTGTGCTGCGGTGCTGTCCAAGCGGTTGATTTCTCGGCGTGTTTGTTCGCCATCGGGCATTTCATCGATATACCAGCCTATGTGTTTACGGGCGATGCGTACGCCGGCCACTTCGCCATAAAATTCATGCATGGCGCGGATGTGGTTCAAAATGGTGGCGTTGCATTCTGCCAAGCTTAAGGCCGGCGGCAAAACGCCGTGTTCGGCGTAATGTTTTAAATCACGGAAAAGCCACGGCCTGCCTTGTGCGCCGCGCCCTATCATGATGCCGTCGGCAGCGGTTTGCTTGAGGACGGCGGCGGCTTTTTGCGGCGAAGTAATATCGCCGTTGACCCAAACGGGAATGTTCAGACGGCCTTTGGTTTCGGCAATCAGTTCGTAACGCGCTTCGCCTTTGTACATCTGCGTACGGGTGCGGCCATGGATGGCAAGGGCAGCGATGCCTGATTCTTCGGCAATTTTGGCGATGGTCGGCAAGTTTTGATGTTCGTCGTGCCAGCCCAAACGGGTTTTGAGGGTAACGGGTACGTCCACCGCGTTGACAACGGCTTTCAAGATTTCGGCAACCAAAGGCTCGTTTTGCATCAATGCGCTGCCTGCCTGCACATTGCAGACTTTTTTGGCCGGACAGCCCATGTTTATATCAATGACCTGCGCGCCCAAGCCGACGTTATACCGCGCGGCTTCCGCCATCTGCTGCGGATCGCTGCCGGCAATCTGCACGGCCACCACTCCGCCCTCGCCTTCAAAATCGCTGCGGCGCAAGGTTTTTTTGGTATGGCGCAAGCTCGGATCGCTGGTCAGCATTTCGCATACCGCCCATCCTGCGCCAAACTCGCGGCAAATCCGGCGGAACGGTTTGTCCGTAATGCCTGCCATGGGGGCAAGTGCAATGGGGTTGTCAATGAAATAGCCGCCGATGTGCATGATGTGTGCGCCAAATTGAAAGGGCTGAAATTGTACAATTTTTAAGCAACTTTTCCAATCGTATTTACATGTTGCACAATGAAAAAGGCCGTCTGAAACTGGGTTTCAGACGGCCTTTTCAGACAAAACATTTAAATAAACAACATAACAACCATCTGCACTGCGGCCTGAATCATGGCGATAATCGGCCAAATCAGTTTGGCCAGCAGGCCGGTAAACAACAGGATCAGGATAATCCATGTGCCGTATGGCTCGATTTTACGAAACTGCATGGACTGTTTGGCGTTAAGGAAGGTATCGATAAAAATACCGCCGTCCCAAGGCAAAATCGGAATCAGGCTGAATGCGACCCAAATCGAGTTCACCATCACGCCGTAACCTGCCATCTGCACCAATGGCGCTTGATAAGACTCAGGCACATACGCAGAAAATACGACGACAAAGCCCCAAAAGAACGCCAAAATCAGATTGGCAATCGGACCTGAAATCGACACCCAACGCCACGCGCGGCGCGGATCGCGGAAATTGCGCGAATCGATGGGCATAGGACGCGCCCAGCCGAACAGAAAACTGCCTATCATCAGACACACCAGCGGCACGACAATCGTACCGACAGGGTCGATGTGCGGCAGCGGATTGAGGGTCAAACGCCCGAACTGCTCGCCGGTATGGTCGCCCCAATACCGCGCCGTATAACCGCGTGCCACTTCGCGCACGGTAATGGCTAACAACACGGGCAATACTGCCAGCAGAAATACGCCTAAATCAAAATTTGCAAACATGTTTTTCCTTATCAAACACGCCGTCTGAAAACAAAAAATATCCTTAAATATCCTTTCAGACGGCCTGAGGCTTTAATCTTCTTCTGTCTTATCCGAATCGAAAGACTCTTTCAGCTCTTCCCAAGTAATGCCCTTACCTTGCGGATTCAGCTTGAAGACTGCTTCACTATAAAGTAATGGCGAATATCTTTAATAAAAGGCCTGTCATGCTGAAATTTAACACGCAGCACCGATTCCATAAAGGCTTTCAAACGGCATGATTCATTACTTCTCGTTATCATACCCAATTCGAGCACCCCATTTATTTCAAGCCTAAAGGCCGTCTGAAACTTCAAATCCAGTTTCAGACGGCCTTTGATTTCCTATTTAAAATGTTTCAGCTGTTTTACAGGCTGTAATACATTTCAAATTCCAGCGGATGAGGTGCCATGCGGATGCGGCGGACATCCTCCTCTTTAAAGGTGATGTAGCTGTCGATCCAGTCTTTGCTGAACACGCCGCCGCGCAGGAGGAATTCGTGGTCGGCTTTGAGGGCGGCCAGTGCTTCTTCCAAAGAAGCGCAAACGGTTGGCACCAATGCATCTTCTTCCGGAGGCAGGTCGTACAGGTTTTTATCGGCAGGGTCGCCCGGATGGATTTTGTTTTGAATACCGTCCAAACCGGCCATCAACAAAGCGGCAAACGCCAAGTATGGGTTGGCGGTCGGATCAGGGAAACGCGCTTCGATGCGGCGTGCCTTACTGCTGTTCACAGACGGAATACGGATGGAAGCGGAACGGTTTTTGGCGGAATAAGCCAGTTTGGTTGGTGCTTCAAAGTGCGGCACGAGGCGTTTGTAGGAGTTGGTGGACGGATTGGTAATCGCGTTCAGGGCTTTGGCGTGTTTGATGATGCCGCCGATGTAATAAAGGGCGGTATCAGACAAACCGGCGTAGCCGTCGCCTGCGAACAGGTTTTGACCGTCTTTCCAAATAGATTGATGGACGTGCATGCCGCTGCCGTTGTCGCCCATGATGGGTTTGGGCATGAAGGTGGCAGTTTTGCCGAAGTTGTGGGCAACGTTTTGAATCACGTATTTCATGTCTTGGGTTTGGTCGGCGCGTTTAACCAAAGTAGCGAAGCGCGTGCCGATTTCCATTTGGCTGCCGGTGCCGACTTCGGCATGATGCACTTCCACTTCGATGCCGAGCTCTTCCAAAACATTGACCATGGCAGAACGCAGGTCTTGACCGCAGTCAATCGGCGCAACAGGTGCGTAACCGCCTTTGACGGTCGGGCGGTGGCCGGTGTTTTGACCGTCCATGTGCAGGCCGCTTGACCATGCGCCGCTTTCGGAAGTGATTTCGTAACGGGTTTTGTGCATATCGGTTTCAAATTCTACGCCGTCAAAAACGAAGAATTCAGGCTCGGGGCCGAAATAGGCGGTGTCGCCGATACCGGAAGATTTCAAATAGGCTTCGGCGCGGCGCGCGATAGAGCGGGGATCGCGGTCATAGCCTTGGCCGTCGGCCGGGTCGATGACGTCGCAGGTAAAGACAACGGTGGTATCGTCGTAGAAAGGATCAACAAAGGCTGTAGACGCATCGGGACGCAACTGCATATCGGAAGCCTGAATACCTTTCCAACCGCCGATGGACGAACCGTCAAACGCTTGACCGTTTTCAAACCATTCTTCGGGATCGTCGAGAACGATGCGGGCGGGGATGGTAAAGTGGTGCTGCTTGCCTTTGGTATCGGTAAAGCGCAAATCTACGAAGCGGGCTTCGCTTTCTTCAATCAGTTTTACAGCGTCTTTGATGGACATCTTCAGCTCCTGAGGAATGGGTTTAAGTTGTTATTCTACCACGGTAAGGCCGTCTGAAATACATCAGGGCACCCGTTTTTACGCAATGAAATATAGTTTCAGACTGTTTAATTGTCAACAATTTTACATTACGCTTTCTTAACATAAAGACCGCTATAATAAGCACTCTTTTCTTTTGTTTCTGCAGAACCTGTTTTATGAACAATACCCCGCGTTACGCCGTTTTCGGCAATCCCGTTGCACACAGTAAATCGCCGCAAATCCATCAGCAATTTGCGCTGCAGGAAGGTGCAACCATTGAATATGGGCGCATTTGTGCCGAAATCGGCGGTTTTGCCGAGGCTGTTGCGGCGTTTCGCGCCGAGGGAGGGCAAGGTGCGAATGTAACTGTCCCGTTCAAGCAGGAAGCCTTTGCACTGGCGGACGAACATTCCGACCGCGCCTTGGCTGCAGGCGCGGTCAATACGCTGGTGTGGTTGGAAGACGGCAGAATACGCGGCGACAACACCGACGGTATCGGTTTGGCCAACGACATCACACAGGTCAAAAACATTGCCATCGAAGGCAAAACCATTTTGCTTTTGGGCGCAGGCGGCGCGGTGCGCGGCGTGATTCCGGTTTTGAAAGAACACCGCCCTACCCGTATCGTCATTGCCAACCGTACCCACGCCAAAGCCGATGAATTGGCGCAGCTTTTCGGCATTGAAGCTGTCCCAATGGCGGATTTGAACGGCGGTTTTGATATCATCATCAATGGCACGTCCGGCGGCTTGAGCGGTCAGCTTCCTGCCGTCAATCCTGAAATTTTCCGCAACTGCCGCCTTGCCTACGATATGGTTTACGGCGAAGCGGCACAGGCGTTTTTGAACTTTGCCCAAAGCAACGGCGCGGCCGAAGTTTCAGACGGCCTGGGCATGCTGGTCGGTCAGGCTGCCGCCTCTTACCATATTTGGCGCAGATTTACGCCCGATATCCGCCCCGTTATCGAATACATGAAAGCCCTGTAACCATGTTCCGCATCATCAAATGGCTGATTGCCCTGCCCATCGGCATCTTCATTTTCTTCAACGCTTATGTGTACGGCAACATCATTACTTACCGCGCCGTCGCGCCCAGCAAAACCGCCTTCATGTCCATGCGCATGAGCCAGTTTGCAAAAGAAGGCCGCGATGTCGAGCTGGATTACCGCTGGGTGCCTTACGACCAAATTTCCGTCAACCTCAAAAAAGCCCTGATTGCTTCCGAAGACGCCAACTTTGCCGAACACAGTGGCTTTGACTGGAACGGCATTAAATACGCCATGAAACGCAATAAGCAAAGCGGCGAAGTCAAAGCCGGCGGTTCGACCATCAGCCAACAACTGGCGAAAAACCTGTTTCTCAACGAAAGCCGCAGCTACATCCGCAAAGGCGAAGAAGCGGCGATTACCGCGATGATGGAAGCCGTAACCGACAAAGACCGCATTTTTGAGCTGTATCTGAACTCAATCGAATGGCACTACGGCGTATTCGGCGCGGAAGCGGCGTCCCAGTATTTCTACAAGAAACCTGCCTCCACCCTCACCCGCCAACAAGCCGCCAAACTCACGGCGCGCGTTCCGGCTCCGCTGTTTTACGCAGACCATCCTAAGAGCAAACGGATGCACAACAAAACCAATATCATCTTACGCCGCATGGGTTCAGCAGAATTACCCGAAAGCGATATGGATTAATTAAAAAGGCCGTCTGAACATTTCAGACGGCCTTTGTTTTTAGGCTTTCTCTTCCGGCTCCGGTACGTCAAACACTTGGCGCAGGTAAGCGAGGAAGGTGTTGTTGGTGGTCATGGTTTTGCCCGGGGAGTCGGAGAGCTTGGCGACGGATTGGCCGTTACACTCGACAAGCTTCAAGACAATGTTCAAAGGTGTGTGTCCCAAGTCGTTGGTCAGGTTGGTACCGATACCGAAACTGGTTTTGAAACGGTCTTTGAAGTATTGGTGCAACGCCCATGAACGCTCAATATCGAGGCCGTCTGAAAAGGTCAGCATTTTGGTGCGGCTGTCGATTTTGAGTTTTTTGTAATGCTCGTAGGCTTTGTCGCCCCAAACATAAGGATCGCCGCTGTCGTGGCGCAGGCCGTCGAAGAGTTTAGCAAAATAAAGGTCAAAATCGCGCAAGAAGGCATCCATACCGACCACGTCGGTCAGGGCGATGCCGAGGTCGCCGCGGTATTCGTGTACCCAGCTTTCCAACGCAGCTTTTTGGAAATTGCGCAAACGTACGTCCAAGGCTTGGAAGGCTTGGAGGAACTCGTGCGCCATGGTACCGATGGGTGTGATGCCGAGTTTTTTGGCCAGATAAACGTTGCTGGTACCGCGCACGATATCGGGAGCGGCTTCCAGTAAGGTGCGGATAACGTGTTCCTGCCATGCGAGGGTGTAGCGGCGGCGCGTGCCAAAATCGGAAATCAGGAACGGCGGATCATTCGGATTTTGAGTGGCCGCAATTTCTTTCAGCTGTTGCGCTTTGGCCTGCAGACGGCGCTCGCCTTCTTCAATGACTGCGGGCGTTTCCAAGCGGCGGAAATAGAGTTCGTTGACGATGGCAAGAATGAAAATCTCGAAGAACATCGCCTGTATCATCGGGCCTTCGATGCGGATGTTCAGACGGCCTTGATCATCAGGGCTGACTTGGACGAAGCGGCGTTGGAGTTGGAAAAGTTCGAGATAATCGACAAAGTCGCTTTTGATAAAGCGCAGGCTGCGCAGATAGTCGAGTTCGTCATGGGTAAAGCGAAGCTGGCACAGGGCGTCGAGTTCGCGTTCCAAGTCTTCTTGAATATCGGCCAGCGGATACACCATCTCTTTGTTGCGGCAGCGGAATTCGTAGAGGCTGTGGGTTTGCGGGAATTGGTGCAACACGACTTGCAGCATGGTGAATTTGTACAGGTCGGTATCAAGCAAGGATTGGATAATAGGCTGATAAGCAGACATAAGTTTTCTCTGAGTAAACGTGGGCGTTGAGGTATCGATTTTAATGGAAAAGGCCGTCTGAAAGAAACCTTATTCAGACGGCCTTTATCTTATTAATCCAGCTGCGCTACGGAAACCGGCAAAGAGCGGATGGTAGACAACATCGTGCTGGCATCTTTTTGCTGTTTGCGGAACGCGGCCATATTGGTCGGGGTCAGCTTCGGCGTCGGCAGGGCGACGGTAGTCGGGTTGACCGGCTGGCCGTTGACGCGTGCTTCGTAGTGCAGGTGCGGACCGGTAGAACGGCCGGTTGTACCCACAAAACCAATTACTTCGCCGGCACGGACTCTGCCGTCGGCAGGGCTGAACGCGCTCATGTGACCGTACAGGGTTTCCACACCGTTGGCATGGCGAATCATCACGGTATTACCGTAGCCGCCTTTCCAACCTTTGAAAATCACTTCGCCGTCGGCAGCGGCCTTAATCGGCGTACCGGTCGGCGCGGCATAGTCGATACCGGTGTGCATACGGACGGTATGCAGAACCGGATGGACACGGTAGCCGAACGGGGAAGAAATGCGCGTGTATGCAACAGGCTCGGTATTAAAGCCTTCTTTTTGTTGCAGGGACTTACCGTTTTGGTCGTAGTAGCTACCGCTTTCTTCGTCGCCTTTGCCTTGGCTGTAATAATAGGCTTGATAAGTTTTGCCGTCTTTAACCACTTCAGCCGCCAAAATATCGCCGACCGCCATTTGCTGGCCGCGGAAATACATGCTGTTGTACAAAAGACGCACGGTATCGCCTTCTTTCAAATCGCTCATATTGAACGAATCGGCAAAGATTTCTTTGAGCTGGATATACACTTCGGAAGGTATTTCGGCACGGAGCATATCGCCGATGGCGGAAGTGCGGATTTGCACGGAGCGCAGGGTCGGCATGGTTTTCATGTCGATTTCGGCATTGGAGATGCGCCATTTGCCTTTGACTTTTTCTAAAGCCACCAAGTTGCGTTCCAATTCTTCATCGGTAAAGAATTGAACATCGGTCACTTGGCCTGAAGAGTCGATGCGGATATTGACGGATTGATTGGTCCGCAGGTTTTTCATGTCGAGGTTGGCATTGTTTTTCGCCATGATTTGCTTGATGTCTTCTTGGTTGACACCCATGCGCGTCAAAACGTCTGCCAAAGAGTCGCCGGCTTGGACGGCTTCTTGCACCCAATAGCTGGATTGATAGGTATTGGTTTCCACATAAACGGCAGGCAGCTCTTCGGAAATACGCTCGACTTTGAAATCGGTTTGTGCTGGTTGAGGGTCGGTAATGGCGTATGCGGTCATGATGCCTGAAGCCGGCAGCAGAAACGCTAAGAGGGTTGCTTTGAATCGAGTGGAATATTTGTTTTTAATCACGCGTTATCCTTAATGGGGCGGTCTGTTTTTTTAAAGTTTGCAGAATGCCGGCACATCCGGCCTGCCGCGACCGCCTGCTGGTTTAAACAGTTTTGGGGATAAAGGACTTTGAGTCTTTTTTTCCGATCTGAAAATCAGGTTTTCATTCGGAATGAATGAGGTCGTATTTGAGATTGACGTTATTATCAGGGCTATTGTGTTGATTTACACCCTGTTTTTCTGAAATTTACGCCACGCATTTTAGCATGACAGCCCGTTTTTTCCAAACCGGCCGTCTGAACGGCTCTTTTTGAGTACGTGAATGCAAGGTTCCGAAACGCATCATTTGTCGCGTAAAATAACGGTTTTCCTATCTATTTGCGCTTATGAAGCTGACCCTCGCCCTCCCCTCGCTCAACCGCTTTGCCGACGAATCCGTTCCTGCGCTTGCCTTACCTGCTTTTAACCGTCTTTTGCGTTACGGCATATTACGCAAAGAAACACTCAGGCCGTCTGAATTTTACGGCCGCCATTTGTGGAGCGGCAGTCTCATTACCCAAGTGCAACGTTTACGCCACACAAGCCAAAAACGCGTGGCCGCTTTTGCCTCTCCGGTTTGGCAACAAATGGGCATGCACCATGTCAACATTATCAGCGGCGAGTTTATCGGCATCCAAAAAGAGGAGGCGCAACGGTTATGTGCGGATTTGTCGGCGTTTTATCAAGATAAAGATTGGCAATTCGAGCCGCTTTGCGAAAGCATGTGGCTGCTCAGTATGCCGATGACTGAAGATTGGGGCGCGGAATGTGTTTTGGATGTGTGCGGGCAGCCGGAAATGGACGGTCAGGCACACGGCAAAGATGCGGTGTCTTGGTTGGCCATGCAGACGGAAATCCAAATGTTTCTCCACACGCATCCGATTAACCAAGCGCGCGAACAACAAGGGCTGCCGGAAATCAACGGTTTGTGGCTGTGGAATGATGCGGACGGTACACAGTCTGCGGATATCGTCGCCTCAGACAGCGCATGGGCGCGTTTTTCGGATACGCCCAAACTCGATGCGCCGTATAATTTGAAGGCTTGGTTTGAGATGGTTCAAGAAACAGGCAACACGGTTTCAGACGGCCTTATCTTTTTGGACGACTTGGTTTCCACCTTACAGACAGGCGATGTTTGGGCATACAAAGATATTTTGGAAAGCTGGGAAAATCGTTGGTTTGCGCCTTTATGGGACGCACTCGATTCAGGCCGTCTGAAAACCGTGTGCATTGCCACAGACGGCGAAAACGGCGGCACGCTGGAAATCGGCCGCCGTTCCAAATGGGCATTTTGGCGCAAAGCTAAAACGTTTAACGGATCGTGGTAAACGGTTTTAAGCCTCCAACGCTTCCAATTTAGCCGAAATTCTATCCCACACATCCTGCAAAGGAATCGCTTTCAACAAACGTGTCGGATCGTTGGTATCGATGCTGTCGGGGTGAGGCAGTTCGGCATAATCGCCGGCATAAATGACTTCCGCCTGCTCGGAATACGGACGCCATTTATCCACCCATGACGCGCCAAACAAAGCGATTTGCGGTTTATCCAAAGCAGCGGCGATGTGCATCGGTGCGGAATCGACACCAATAAACAACTTGGCGCCCTCAATGGCCGCCGCCAATTCACGCAGGCTCAAGCATCCGGACAGCACATATACTTTTCTGCCTTCCGGAATATTCAGACGGCCTATAATTTCCTGAAGCATGTATTGTTCGACAGTGTCGGGAGAAGCAGTCAATACGACATTCTGTCCGCTGTTGAGCAGAAGCTGTACGATGGCGGCGTTTTTGCCGTCTTCCCAACATTTGAAATGCCAGCGCGCACCCGGGTGCAGCAACACATAATCTTCGCCGCTCCACCCCTGCTCACGCAATTTCTGCCGCATACTTTCCCTTGCATCTTGTGCCACCCAAAGGCGCACCTTCGCATCGGCCACGTTTTCCGGCTGGATAAGCGGCGCAAGGATATTCAATTGGTTTTCAACGATATGATGGCTGGTATCCAGCTCATGGTTGATAAAATCATGACAGAAACGCCACCAGAAACCGTCACGCTTGATGCAGTCCAAACCCACGCTGCAACGGGCGCACAGTTTGGCGATTACCGCCGCGCGCCATTGGTCGGACAGGTTGAAAGCCCAGTCGTAATCACGTGCCTTCAGCTTAGACAAAAGGTTTTTCTCACACGCCAACTGCTTGAATACGCCCAGCTTCTTCCAATTTCGATCAATGGTAAAAATCTGCGCAATCTGCGGATTATCGGCAATCAGCTGCTCCGTACCGGCATACACCAGCATATCGATTTCGCAATCGGGGAAACGGGTTTTCAGCGCATCGACCACCGGCGTGCTCAAAAGCACATCGCCATGATGGCGCAATTTGATGATCAGGATGCGTTTGGGTTGGGCTAAAGACATACAAAACTTTCAGACGGCCTGTTGATTGGTTGCTATTGTAAAGCGGAAAACAGGTTTCATAAAATACAAAACAGGCCGTCTGAAAGCTATCCTGCTGATTCATCGCTATAAAATCCGCACAAGTCATGCAATTTATATTACAATCCGCACGCACCCCGTGGTTCGAAAACCTCCCACATTAAAAAACTAAGGAAACCTCATGTCCCGCAACAACGAAGAGCTACAAGGCATCTCCCTTTTGGGCAACCAGAAAACCCAATACCCAAGCGAATACGCGCCTGAAATTTTGGAAGCGTTCGACAACAAACATCCCGACAACGACTATTTCGTCAAATTCGTCTGCCCCGAGTTCACCAGCCTCTGCCCGATGACCGGCCAGCCCGACTTTGCCACCATCTACATCCGCTACATCCCCCATATCAAAATGGTGGAAAGCAAATCACTGAAACTCTATCTCTTCAGCTTCCGCAACCATGGCGACTTCCATGAAGACTGCGTCAACATCATCATGAAAGACCTCATCGCCCTGATGGATCCGAAATACATCGAAGTATT
>NZ_JBQCTZ010000048.1:0-21494 GCF_051963715.1 Neisseria sp. P0001.S005
AACCAAGTTGTCGATGACGGAAAGAACAATCCACACATCGTCTTGATCGGGCGCTTTTTGAACGCTGATACGGCAAATATTGGCGCCGCGCACGCTGCGAGTTTCGGGTGTCGAGCCTGAAGGCAGGATATCGACAAAAGGACTGTCGCGGTAGTATTCGCGCAGCAAGGCTTCAGGGTCGGTGTGTTCTTGCAGGTGCAGATACAGGGTGGCGTGCATGCCGCGTATCATCGGAACAAGGTGTGGCACGAAAATCAGGCCGTCTGAAACATGGTCTTGAAGTCCGGACAGGGTTTGTCGGATTTCAGGCAGATGGCGGTGGCCGCCGACGCCGTAGGCTTTGAAGTTGTCGCCTGCTTCGCACAATAGGGCATGGGTACTGGCTTTGCGGCCTGCACCGGAAACACCGGATTTACAGTCGGCAATCAGAGGCGCGTTGGCTTTCAGACGGCCAGCCTGAAGCAGTGGCAATAAGGGCAGGGAAACGCAGGTAGGGTAGCAGCCCGGATTGGCCACCAACATGGCTTTGGAGATGTCGTCTTTGTAAAGTTCGCACAAGCCGTACACTGCTTGGGAAACAAGTTGCGGCGCGGCATGGGTCATTTTGTACCATTTTTCCCATGTGGGGATGTCGCGGATGCGGAAGTCGGCAGACAGGTCAATCACGCGTACGCCTTTTTCGACAAGGGACGGTGCTTCTTTCATGGCTACGCCGTTGGGCGTGGCAAAGAACACGAGGTCGCAACGGTCAAGCCCGGCATCTTCAGGCGTTTGGAATGCAAGGTCGTAAATGCCGCGCAGGCTGGGAAAGTAGTCGGCAACCGCAATACCGGCTTCGCTTCGGCTGGTGACGGTAGTGACTTCTGCGTTGGGGTGGCTGCTGAGCAGGCGCAACAATTCAACGCCTGTGTAACCGGTTGCACCAACGATACCAATTTTAATTTTTGTGGTCATGGTGTGGCTCCTTTGTAGAGGTAACAATGCATTTGATTATATAGTAATTAATTGCCGTCGGTCAGCGGTGCTTGTGCCAAGCTTTGCAATAGAGGGTTAAACAGGCCGTCTGAAATATGGGATTAACGATATTGGAGAGAGGATTTCAGACGGCCTGAGCGTTTGGAAAACGCAGTTTGCGGTTCGATTTGTCTGTTGATTTGTGGTGGGTGTTTCGTCTTTATCCTATCCATACGAACACAAAATAAAAATGTAAAAAAATGCCCCCGGGTTGGAGGACCGGAGGCAAGTATCCAAGGAATAGCTCTCATCAATAAGAACTAGTTACTTGGTACTATATTCCTTGTTAGAGTTGAAAGCAAGTACTTTGCACATTTTAACATTTAAATAATTTTTTCATTCAAATTCAGGGAACTATCAAACAGGGCTTGAATCTTGGGTTGGTGGCTGATGCCGATGACCAAAGTATCGGGCAAATGTTGCTTGAGGGTCTGCATCAACATCAGGGCGGATTCGTCATCAAGCTGGTTGGTGGCTTCATCTAGGAACAGGATTTGCGGTTTGTGCAGCAGTGCGCGTGCAAGGCTGAGGCGTTGCTGTTCGCCGCCGGAAAGGATGCCGTGCCATTCGTGTGAAGTGTCCAAATCGTTCATCAACGTGTGCAGCCTACCCGTAGGGCTGCTTAAGCCGACTTGTTCCAAAACGGTTTGAATCAAATGGTCGTCTTGGCAGGCCGCATAGGGATAGCTGACAGTTTGACGCAATGTGTCCGCAGGCAGGTAAGGGCGTTGCGGGAAAAACAGGCGGCTGCCTTCAAGGGAAAAACTGCAGTGATAATACGGCCATAAACCGGCAAGCACGCGAAGCAGCGTAGATTTGCCGATGCCGCTTCGTCCTTCAAGCAATACCCATTCCGGAGAACGGGCTTGGAGGTGAATATCAGTAAGCAGGGGGCTGCCGGTTTGGGTGTGGACGGTAAGACCCTGTAACGTAACTTTACCGCTTGGGTGCAGGGTATCCGTTTGCGCTTCTAGAGCAATGTGTTCTGCTTGTTCCAAGGCCGTCTGAAAACCGGCAAGCCGTTCGATGACTGCCGCCCATTCAATCAGGCGGCGGTATGCATCGGTAAACCAGCCAAAACTGTCTTGAACGCGGGCAAATGATGTGCGCGTCTGCATCATGTCGCCGAAGGTCATGGTTTTGGCGAGGTACATGGGCAGGGTGGCAAGAATGGGGATGAAGATGCTGATGCGCACATAGGTCGCCCAAAAGGTTTCTTGGCGGAATTCGCAGTTGGTCAGCCGTCGCCAGTTGTCGCGGATGCGTAGATAACGCTGTTTCAGACGGCCTGTTTCGGCTTCGCCGCCGTTGTAGAAGGCGATTTGTTCGGCATGGTCGCGTACGCGTAAAAGGGCTGCGCGGTAGTCGGCTTCGCGGTGCTGGCGGTCAATGTTGAGGTTTTTAAGTTTGCGGCCGACAAGATGGGCGATGATGGTGCTGAAGATGGAATAAATCAGTGCAACCCAAACAAGATAGCCGTAAACGGTAATGCTGTATCCGCCGATGTTGAAAGTCTGTACGCCGGAGAGCGTCCACAGTACGGCGACGAATGCGCTGAATTTGGCAACGTTGTTGATGAAGGAGCGAAAGAGGCTGATGCTTTTGTCGGCAAGCAGGTAGATGTCTTCAGCGATACGTTGGTCGGGGTTGTCCGGTTCGTCTGTCAGGCGCAGGCGGTAGTGTTTGTAGCCTTCGAGCCAGTTTTTTTGAAATTGATCGGTCAGATGGGTGCGCCAACGGAAGATGAGGCGTTTTTGCAGCCAGTCGGCACAAACGATACAGCCGATAACCATCGCCATATAGCCGAGGTATTCGACAATGAGTGAAGGCATGGATGCGCCGTCAAACGCGGCCAGCGCGTCGTAGAAGCGTTTGTCCCATGCGGCAATCCAAACGCTGATGGTGATGGAGAATAGGGTAAACCCTATTAAAACGGCGAGCATCAGCCATTGGAGGCGACCGTGTGCCCCCGACCAAAAAGGGCGGGCAAGGTAAAAGAATTTTTTGAGCGTATTCATGATGAATGCTTGTGAATGTGCGTGATAGGCCGTCTGAAAACAGAATTTTGCTTTCAGACGGCCTTGTTTATAAGCAATGATTGGTTTTTATATGCTTTTGAAGAGTAGAGGAAAATCTACTTTCGGTTTGCCGCTATTTACATTTTCCACTTCAGGCTGAACACGGCGTTGCGCGGTTCGCCGTAGAAGCTGCCGCTGTTTAAGCCGCGGCTGTATTGGTTTTCGTAGTAGCGTTTGTCGGTCAGGTTGTTGACTGCCAGCCCCAGTTGCAGGTTTTTGCTCGGGCGGTATTGGACGTTAGTGTTCCAAATGGTGTAGCCGCCTTGCTTGATGGAGCCGTAGGAATTGGCGGTTTTGCTACTGCTCTTCAAGCCAAGACCGACTGTCCATTTGCCGTCATTCACCGGCAGGACATAGCTGGTGTAGAGGCGGAACATATGCTTCGGTGTATGGCTGCTGAAGTTGTAGCCTTTTCGGCGTGATTCAACATTGCCGGTAACGCTGCTGCGGTTGGTGCTGAGGTTGAAGGTGTAGCCTGCGTAAACTTGCCAACGGTCGCTCAGGCTGCCGGAGATTTCGGCGTCCAAGCCGCGGCTGCTTTGGTTGAGCGGTTCCCAGTAGGCGTGCGGTTTGGCATTGACGCGTTGGTTGTTGTTGTCTTTGTCGGTGCGGTAGAGGGCGACCGAGGTGTTCAAACGGCCTTCGTTCCATTCGCCTTTCCAGCCGAGTTCGTAGTTGCGTCCCATAATCGGCGGCAGCAGGTTGTCATTGTAGTCGCGGTTCATTGTTTGTTTGAAGATGGACGTATAGGCGGCGTAAATACTTTGTTTAGGCGTGATATCGTAAGTGATGCCGGCATAAGGAACGAAGCGGTTGCGTTTGAGCGAGTCTGAGGAACCTGCTGCCCCGTCTTTGAGGTCGCGATCCCAATAGTAGTCGCGTTTCCAGCTGGTATAGCGTCCGCCTGCGATGATGTGCAGTTTGTCGGTGGGATTGATGCGCGCGCCCAAACCGAAGGCATGGGTAGTATAACGGCCGTCGCCGCCACGGGCTTTGGCTGTGGCAGAATCCCAATCGGGTTTAGCTTTCTCGCTGCCGTTAAAGGCATCTGCGTCATAGTTGCTGCTGTCGTTGGGCCAGCGGTTGCTTGAATTCACGTTCTCTTTGGAATAGCTATGCATGAAGAAGAGGTCGTGATTTTGGCCGAAAGCGAAGATGCGGCCGGTCAGGTTGTTTTGGAAAGTGAACTGGCGGTTGCCTGCATCGTAACGGTCGAAGCTGTATGTGGTTCCCAGGCCGTCTGTGCTGATGCCGTTACCTGTGCCGCCCAGCGTGTAATATTCTTTTGAACTGGTGTTCTTGCGCCAGTCCAGTTTGCTGCTCAGTTTCCAGTTGTCGTTGAAATAATGTTCTAATTCGGCAAAAAGATTGTATTTTTTCAGGCGGGCTTCGTTCCAATCCGCACCCAGATAGCGGCTGCGTTTCCACTCTTTGCCGTCTGCACGCATCGGCAGGCCGTCGGGGTCGGGTGTTTCGGTTTGGTTGAGATAGCTTGCGCCCCAAGTAAGTTTGCTGTTGTCGCCGATGTCTTTGTCCATCACGCCATACAGAAGGAGGTCGCGGCCGCCAGATTGGTCTTTGAAAGTTTTGTTACTGCCAACCGAGCCGACAAAGCGTCCGCGCAGGCCGTGCTCTTGGCTTAAGGTACCGGATGCATCAAAGACACTGTTTACTTTGCCCCATGAGTTTGCCATCAAATCGGCGGAAAGCTGGCGTTTTGCAGTCGGCTTTTTACGGACGGCGTTTACCGTGCCGCCGGGTTCGTTGTTTGCCTGTGTCAAACCTGCCGCACCGCGCACCACTTCAATGTGGTCGTACATTGCCATATCGGTTGCACTGGTCGGGTCGCCGGCCGGGCCGCCTAAGCCGAATCCGCCGGGAGAGCCGAGTTGCGTGGCAATGCCGTCTTCTTCAAACTGTTCGATAAAATAGCCGCGCGACATGAAATGCGTGCGTCCGCCGCTTTTGAAAACATTGATGCCTGTAGCGTTTTGCAAGGCACCTTCTAAGTCGGTAATGCCTTGGTCTTCAATTTGTTTTTTAGTAATGACGCTGACAGATTGGGGGATTTCCCGCGGAGAGAGCACCAGCCCTGTGGTTGAGCGCAGGGCGGATACTGTGTAGCTGTTTTGACTTTCAGTGCGCAGGCTTTTGTTTTTACCCACTACGGTAACTTGTTCCACTTCAGCCTGTTGTACTTCTTCGGCAGCTTGTACGGCTTGGGGTAGTGCGGCAAGGCAGAGGGCAAGTGTGCTCAGTTTGAATAGTTTTTCAGAATGATGCATTTGATGAGGTCCTTGATAAAGAAAGATCTGTTTGTTTTTAAATATTGGCGGCAATATCTGTTTAAATTGAGCAGTTATTTTTTATAATCCGTTTTGTTTTAAAAATTAAATTTAAATCTCCGAATCATTTTATTTGATTCAATTTCGATTTTGCCAAACCATCGGGTCAAAAAAAGGTTGCCGCCGGAAAGGGAGCCGTTGGCAACGAATGGAGGTGGTAATGCAATGAAAGCTAGACACAAAGGGTAGTATCAAACTAGCCATAAATAACTATATCGAAACGGTGAAAAAAATCAACAGGAATTTTTTTCGGTTGAGAAAATTTTTTAGACTGTTTGCTTTATATCAAGGTTAAAAGAGTTTGATTGGAAAAGGCCGTCTGAAAACGGAAAGAATCGGTTTCAGACGGCCTTTGAATCAAGTGGGATTAGAACTTGTAATCGACTTTGAACATGACGTTGCGCGGTTGGCCGTAAATATTGTTAATGCCCATTGTGCGAATACGGTGGTTTTCATAGTAGCGGCGGTTGCCCAAATTGCTGCCAATCAAACTGAGGTTGAGATTTTTGGTCGGTGTGTAATGAACATCGGCATTCCAAAGCAGGTAGCCGCCTTGGCCTACATTCCACAAACTGTTGGTTTTACTTTGTACGGTCATGCCGCCGCCGATGGTCCATTTACGGTCGGCAAAGGGGAGGCGGTAGCTGGTGTACAGGCGGAACATATGTTTGGGCGTATGTTTGCTGAAGTTTGTGCCGATGGGGTAACGCGCCCCTTCGCTTTCTTTATATTTGCTCATATGGAAAGCGTAGTTTGCCGATATTTTCCAATCTTCGGTGAGGTCGCCGGAGAGTTCGGCTTCAAAGCCGCGGCTTTGAACTTTGCCGATGGCCTGATATGCCCATTCGCCCATAGCGTTGCGTTTATCTAAATCATACGGACGGTTTTTTTGAATGATTTGGTAGAGGGCAAACGAGCTGTTGAGCCTGCCGTTGCCAAACCAGTCGGATTTAAAGCCGATTTCGGTATTGGTACCGGTAATCGGGTTCAGGAGGTTGTTGTCCATATCGCGGTTGGTCTGCGGTTTTTTGATTTGGGTGTAGTTGGCATAGAGGCTGTGGTTTTTGTCGACATCGAATGTAATGCCCAAGTAAGGGACAAGGCTGGATTTTCGGTATTCGGACAGTTTGCCTGTTTTGCGGTTGTCGAAGTCGTATGCCCAGTGTGTGTAACGCAATGCGCCTAAAATGTGGAGTTTGTGCCAAGGGGTAAAGAGAACGCCTGTCGATACGGCATGGTTGGTGATGGTACGTTCGGTATCGGTATAGTTGGCGTTGCCGCTTGTCCAATCGGTGCGCGCCACGCTCTTCCAGTCGTAATCGAAAATATTGTATTCGTTAGAGGTACGGGCTTTCCATAGGTTGTAGGAGCTGTTGTTTTCCCGTGAATAAGTGTAGTTGGCAAATGCCTGCTGTTCGTTGCCTAAGGCTTGGAATTTGCCGGATACGCCGGTTTGGAAGGCAAATTGTTTGCCGGTATTGTCGTATTTTTGGATGTTGTCGGTTGCACCGGTAAAAATACCGTTCTGTCCGATACCGGCGAACCTGCCGCCTGTATTGGCTGCGGTGGCGAAGTTTTGGGCGGATGAAGAACGGTTGTAGTTGAGCTTGCTGCTCCATTTCCAATTGTCGTTGATTTGATGGTCGAATTCGGCAAAGACATTGCGTTTGTAAAAGCGGATTTGATTCCATTCCGCGCCCAGATAGGTATCTCTCGGAAGGTTAAGGTCAAAGCCATTGCCCATCGGTACGCCGTAAAAATCGGGTGTTTCTTCGGTGCGTTGGTACAGGCCGCCAAGTGTGGCTTTGCTGTTCTCGCCGATATCGGCCTCTAAAATCCCGTACAGCATTTGGCCTTTGGTTGGGTTTTTGTCTTGGAAAGTTTTATTGCGCGTCAGGCTGGAAACCAAACGGCCGCGGACGCTGTGACTGCTGTTTAAGCTGCCCGATACGTCGCCGATCAGGCCTGCTGCGCCGAAACGGTCGGCCATAAAACTTAAGGTTGCCTGCGTATTGGCGGTCGGACGTTTGCGTACGGCATTGATTGTGCCGCCGGGTTCGCTGTTGGATTGGGTCAGACCGGTCGGACCGCGGACAACTTCGATATGGTCGTAGATGGCCAGATTGCTCATGCTTTGGGGATCGTTGTACGGGTTGCCGGACGAACCTGCCACGGTAGTGGATAAGCCGTCTTCTTCAATTTGATCGATGTAAAAGCCGCGCGACTGATAACGCCAACGGCCGGAATCGGGAATTACGTTGATGCCGGTTGTGGTTTTTAAGGCTTGTTCCATATTGGTCATGCCTTGGTTATCCAGCTGCGTTTTGGTAATCACGCTTACCGACTGCGGCGTTTCTTTCAGAGACAAGGCAAGCCCGGTGGTGGTACGCATGGCTGAAGTTGTGTAGGAATCGCGGTTTTCGGTGCGGGTGGAACGGTTTTTGCCGGTTACGTTGACGGTTTGCAGCTCGGCAGTTTGTTCGGGCCGAGGCGTTGCAGTGTTTTCTGCTAAGGCTGTGTAAGGCAGAGTGGCAACAATGAGTGCTAATGTTTTAAGGGTTGGTGCGTTCATGAACGTCTTTCTATAATTGGAATTAAATTAAAATAATAATAATTATATTTTACAATAATTTTGTTATTTTGTAATTTAAGAACAAGGTTTTGAGGGTTTTTAGCGGATTTATGTTGTTTTTATGGTTTTTGAAGGTGTTTTTGAAATTAAACTAGCTAAGGGAATCAAGCGACAGGCCGTCTGAAAATTTTCGGGGTTGTTCGGCTATAATGCTGTTTTGGTTTTTTAAGGCATTCGCAAAAATACGGTTTCGGGGTTTTAGGCTGAATGTGTACCCGATATGTTTGCAAAGGTTTTGGGGTATGAGGAGAATGAGATGAAGAAAGTTTTGGTGTTGCAACATGGGGATTTGGGCGCGTGCGACTGGTCGGCATTTGGCGGTTTGGTGTCTGCACCATTAGGAAAGTCGGTATTGCGTCTGCCGGTTGATGATGATTTTGAATTGACGGACGAGATGCGGGCTGCGTTGATTGCGCAGCAGATAGATGGTGCGGTGTTGCCGGATGTGGCTTTTGCTGATTTGGGACTGATTATTAGCGATATGGATTCGACGCTGATTACGATTGAGTGTGTGGATGAGATTGCGGCCGGTGTTGGACTGAAGGATGAGGTGGCAGCGATTACGGAGCAGTCGATGCGCGGCGAGCTGGACTTTGAGCAGTCTTTGCGCAAGCGTGTGGCTTTGCTGGCCAGTTTGGACGAGCGCGTGTTGGAAGAGGTGTACGAGAATGTGTTGCAGCTGTCGCCGGGCGCGGAATTTTTGTTGGAAGAGTGTAAACGGAATGATGTGAAGTTTATGCTGGTGTCGGGCGGATTTACGTTCTTTACGGAACGCCTGCAACGGCGTTTGGGCTTGGATTTTCATTTTGCGAATGTGTTGGAAGTGGAAAACGGCAAGCTGACAGGCCGTCTGAAAGGGCGGATTATCGATGCGCAGGCTAAGACGGATTTGTTGCGTGAATACCGTGAGCGTCTGGGTTTGGCTCCGTGGCAGGTGGTGGCGATGGGCGATGGTGCGAATGATATTCCGATGATACGGGAGGCGGGATTCGGTATTGCTTATCGGGCGAAACCAAAAACTGAGGCGAATGCGGATGCGTGCGTGCGCTTTGGTGGTTTGGAGCGGATACGCGGTTGGTTTGCGTAAACTGTTTGAGGATGTTTGTCAGTCAGGCCGTCTGAATAATCGGGAAACCGGTTTTCAGACGGCCTGATGTTTTATAAGGCGATAAAACGGTAGCCTTCGGCATTGACTTCGAGAATGGAGGCGTAATTGTCGCGCCAGTCGCCGAGTACGATGCGGGTGTAATCGGCATTGCGGTGTATGTTTTCGCGGTGGGTATGGCCGTGGATGAGCAGGGGCGTGCGGAAGCGTTGGACGGTATCGTGGGTAAAGGCCGGATTGACGTCCATGATGTCGGCGGTTTTGTGTTGCTTGTCCTGTTTGCTTTGCTTACGGATTTTGGTGGCGATGTTCAGCCGGAGTGTGAGCGGCAGGAGCAGGAACAGGCGTTGCAGCCATTTTTGATGGACGGTACGGCGGAATTTTTGATAAGAATGGTCGTCGGTGCAGAGGGTGTCGCCGTGACAGAGCAGGGTAGGAGTGCCGAACAGGTCGATAACGGCGTACTCGGGCAGTAAGGTCATGCCGGTATCGCGGGCGAAGGTTTTGCCGATGAGGAAGTCGCGGTTGCCATGGATAAAATAGCAGGCGACACCACGCTCGGTCAGACTGCGGATGGTTTGCTTGATGGTTTGAACCAAAGGGCTGTTTTCGTCATCGCCGATCCAAAAATCGAAAAGGTCGCCAAGAATGTATACGGCTTGGGCGTGAACGGCTTTTTCTTGGATAAATTTCTGGAAGAGTGCAGTTAGTTGAGGATGGGATTCGCTCAGGTGCAAATCGGCGATGAAGTAAATCGGCATGATGATGTGGGACGTGTGGGAAGGGTTTTATTATAACTTGGGTTGTCGCGTTTGGATTTGGGCTTGGTGTTTTTCGTTTGTAATGCAGTGATTTTATTGTTTTGATTCGGTGTGATAAAGGCCGTCTGAAACATCTTTTCAGACGGCCTTTGTGGTTTATTGGGCTTTGCCCTGATAGGTGATTTGTTTCAGCGTCTCTTCTTGGTACAAGTCGCTGATGGGGACGGTATAGAAGAATTCGTTGCTGCGGACAAAGCGGTTGACCAAGTCTTTGTCGAGATGGAGGACGTGGTGTCGCAGTTTGTTTAGGCCTTTGAATATCATGGTGCTCCAACGCATATAGCCGTCTGAATTGGGGCGGATGTCGTTCATGGCATCAAGGGCGAGGAGTTTGCGGTTTTGTTCTTCTTTATCCAAAGGATGGGAATAGATGCTTTGGAAGTAAAACGGTTGCTCGGAGGGCGGCGGCAGGCTGAGGGAAGAACCTACTTTGCCGATAGGGAAGTCGTCGCTCAGATAATGTATGGTGTGCAAAAACAGATTGCCGCGGCGGTAATTGATTTTGCGCAGGGCTTCGATGGCGGCCAGCGCAGTATGTTGGTGGTCGGGATGCGCATCGATATTTGGGGACGGCGTCACGATAATATCCGGCTGGAACGTTTCTATCAGATAGCCAAGGTTGTCCACCAAGCTGGTCCAAGTCGAGCCGGGCTTGAGGTGCTTCGCCAATGAGGAGGTATTGGCACGGCGGAAAATATCGATATCGGTCGTATCGATTTTGGTCGATTTAATCTCTTTTTCCGGATTTTGGCGCATGGCGGTCAATGTGCTGTCGAAGTAGCCCAGTTGCAGGATATTTTCAGACGGCACTCCGGCTAAAAGGGGAACGGTCAGGCTGTTCCAAACGCGCATCCTGCCTTTTTGCAGATATTGTGCCTGAGTGTCGCAGTCGCATGTGCTGTAAAGATTGCCATAGTGGAAGCTGCCGCCTTCGCTGGCAGTTAAGGTGCAGATCATTGAATTGGCGGCGTGTTTTTCATACAAACCGTATGCGCTTAATTCGGCATCGTCAGCATGAGGCGCGAGGACAAGGATTTTTTTGCCGTCGAGGTTTTCACGCGGATAAACAGAGAGTTCGATTTCTTGATCGGGCAAGGTTAGGTATTTGCCTTCCAGGCGGATGGTTTTGTCGTTGTCGGAGAAAGTATCGCTCAGATTGATATAGCGCACGCCTTTTGCACCGTATTCGAAATATTGCTTCCATTTGCCTTTAGATGAAATGGTTTCAACAAAAGGCAATGCCAGCAATCCTACCCAAGTGGATTTGATACGGAGTTTGGCAATAACGGTATCTTGCCCGCTGATAGCAGCGGGTAAAGTCAGGCTGCCACCCTTGAGGGTAGCATGCGCGGTAGAGGGAAGGGAGGGATAGTTATAGTCTTGGTGTGTGTTGTAGGCAAACTGTTTTTTATGAATAATTGAAGTAATAATAAGCAATGTAACAAAAAAAGTCAGTATCAGCCCCGTTAGTATTAGAAACATTGTCAGGTTCCTTTATCGTATAACAGCTATGATATTGCTTGCGAAGCCTATTTGTTTGTTTTTCTTACAAACGGTTGTTTTTAATACTCTAACGTCATTAAGGTGAACGTTTAAAATAAAACAGTTTGTGGATTGATTATATATAAACGACTAAAATGTAGAAAGGCCGTCTGAAAAATTTGAAAGAAATTTCAAAAATTTCAGACGGCCTTGATATTTTAAAGGTTAAGCCGGTAAATTATGCTTCTTTTGTTTCAACTGTTTTCTGACGCAGACGCAGGCCCAACTCGCGAAGTTGTTTGTCGTCGACCACATTAGGTGCATTTGTCAGCAGACATTGTGCACGTTGTGTTTTCGGGAAGGCAATCACGTCGCGGATAGATTCGGCACCGGTCATCAGGGTAACCAGACGGTCGAGACCGAATGCAAGGCCGCCGTGAGGAGGTGCACCGAATTTCAGGTTGTCCAAAAGGAAGCCAAATTTCTCTTGTTGCTCTTCAGGGCTGATTTTCAGCGCGGCAAACACCTTTTCTTGTACGTCTGCGCGGTGGATACGGATAGAGCCGCCGCCGATTTCCCAGCCGTTCAATACCATGTCGTAGGCACGGGCTAGGCAGTTTGCAGGGTCGGAAACCATCAGGTCTTCATGACCTTCTTTAGGCGCGGTAAACGGATGGTGTACGGCAACGTAGCGGTCGGCTTCTTCGTCGTATTCGAACATTGGGAAGTCGACAACCCACAAAGGCTTCCATTCGTCTACGAAGTAGCCGTTGTCTTTGCCGTGTTCCAAGCCGACTTTAATGCGCAATGCGCCGATGGCTTCGTTGACGACTTTGGTTTTGTCCGCACCGAAGAAGATAATATCGCCGTTTTGTGCGCCGGTACGCTCGATGATTTCTTTTAGGGCATTCTCAGACAGGAATTTCACGATTGGAGATTGCAGGCCGCTGTCTTCGCCGTTGGAGAGGTTGCTCACATCGTTTACTTTGATGTATGCCAGACCTTTCGCGCCGTAGATGCCGACAAATTTAGTGTATTCATCGATTTCTTTGCGGCTGAATTTCGCGCCGTTCGGTACGCGCAGAGCGACCACGCGGCCGCCTTTCATGTCGGCTGCGCCACGGAAAACTTTGAATTCTTCCGTTTTCATCAGGTCGGTCAACTCGGTAAATTTCAAGTTGATGCGCATGTCCGGTTTGTCAGAGCCGTAGTAGAACATGGCTTCAGAGTAAGGCATGCGTGGGAAGTCGCCCAAATCTACGTTCAAAGCATCTTTGAAGACTTGTTTGGCCATGCCTTCAGTGATGTCCATGATTTCATCCTCGTTCAAAAACGAGGTTTCCAAGTCGATTTGAGTGAATTCAGGTTGTCGGTCGGCACGCAAGTCTTCGTCACGGAAACATTTGGTGATTTGGTAGTAACGGTCGAAACCGGCCACCATCAGCAATTGTTTGAATAATTGTGGAGATTGCGGCAGAGCGAAGAATTCGCCCGGATGAACGCGGCTTGGTACGAGGTAGTCGCGTGCGCCTTCCGGAGTGGAGCGGGTCAGCATCGGCGTTTCGATATCGATGAAGCCTTGTGCGTCCAAGTAGCGGCGAACGCCCATAGCGACTTGGTAACGCAGGCGCAGGTTGCGCTGCATGGTAGGACGGCGCAAGTCGATAACGCGGTTGGTCAGGCGAACGTTTTCGCTGATGTTTTCATCGTCGATTTGGAACGGTGGCGTAGCGGCAGCGTTCAAGACTTCGATTTCTTTGGCAAGGATTTCGATTTTGCCGGAAATCATTTTGTCGTTAGTTGTACCTTCAGGACGGTTGCGTACGCGGCCGGTAATGCTCAAGACGTATTCGTTGCGGGAAGAGTCGGCAGCGGCAAATGCTTCCGGAGTGTCAGGGTCGATAACGACTTGAACGATGCCTTCGCGGTCGCGCAGGTCGATAAAAATCACACCGCCGTGGTCGCGTCGGCGGTGTACCCAGCCTTTGACGGTAACGGTTTGGTCTAAGTATTGCTCGCTGATAAGGCCGCAATAGTTGGTACGCATAAAATCACCTTTTTATATTGTTCAATTTGAAAAGAAGGAAAGGACGTCTGAAAAAAAGAAGACCTTAATTGTTGTGTTTGGTATCACCGTCTTCAGACGGCTTTTGGGCGGGTAGGGCTTTAACCGGTAAGTCGTCCGGCATCACCATGCCCAGTGAAATCACATATTTCAATGCCTGATCCACACTCATGTCCAGCTCGCGAACGTCGCTTTTTTTAACCATGATGTAATAGCCGCCGGTCGGGTTGGGCGTGGTTGGGACGTAAACGGAAATATAGTCGTCGTCTTGCGGCAGGCTGCCTTTGAGTTTGTCGGGGATATGGCCGGAAACAAAGGCTATCGTCCAAATGCCCGGTTGCGGAAAGGGAACCAGTACGGGGGTTTTGAACGAGCGGCTGCTGTCGGAGAGCAGGGATTCGGAAACTTTTTTAACGCTGGAGTAGATGGATTTGACGACGGGAATCCGACCCAAAAGGCTGTCCCATGCGCCGAGAATCCGTCTGCCCAATACGTTGGCGGCGAATACACCGGTAACGAACAAGACGACTGTGGCGGCGACGATGCCCAAGCCGGGAATGTTGAACCCCCAGAAATGCTGGGGCTGCCAGCTTTCCGGTAATAGGTTGATCAGTTTGTCGGCGGCGGAGATGATATAGCTCATCGCCCAGATGGTTACGGCAATCGGCAACCAAACCAGCACGCCTGTAATTAGGTATTTCTTTAAAGCCTTGGCGATTTTTCCGCTTTCGGCTGCGGCTTCTGTCATCTTTGTTTCATTCCGGCAAGTTTTGCCCAAACTTTGCATTATACGCGTTTGGACGCTAGGAAACGAGTATTTTAAACGAATGGCTTGTTTTGTTTCATTGTTTCAGACGGCTGCCTTGATTGCAAAGGCCGTCTGAAACAATATGAGGAGAATCAGATACCGTCCCAGTCGTTGAACATCAGGCCGAAGCCGATGCCGTTTTGTTTGTGGTTGTAATCAATCAGGCTTTCGCCGTAGCCGTGGAAGCCGCGGATAACGCCTTTGAGTTTGCCTTTGATGGGGAAAGTATAGGCCGCTTCAACGGCGCCGCGTCCGCTTTTCGGATTGTAACGCAGGACGGAATAAACATTTTGTTTGTCATTGAGGCGGTATTGGACTTTTAAGTCGCCGTAACCCATATACTTGTTGATGTCCGGATTGTCGTCGTCATCTCCTTTTTGGTCGAAGGCGCGCATCCAAACTCTAGGGATAACGGTCAGTTTGCCCCATTCCATGCCGGCCATGGCATAAACGCGGTTCCATGATCGCGATTCCGGGCGGCTTTGACCGTTGGATTGGTGAACAAAACCTGCGCCAACCATACGCAGTTTGCCGCCGAAAGGCAGGTCTGCTTTAACGGGTTGGGTAATGAAGATTTCAGGCTCGTAGTCGGTGTTGCGGAACGGTGCGGATTTGCGGCCTTGGTTGAAGATTTGCCAGTCGGATTTTTGGGTATAGCCAAACCATATGTCGGCACGGGTTTTGAATAAATCTTCGGCAATCTTGCTTTTGAAGGAAACCTGCATTTTGGTTTCGAGGCGTTTTTGCTCGCTGAATTTTTCCTGCGTGGTTACGCCGCGACTGGGGGATTCCGGGTGGTAGTTGGGGCTGCTATTGTACCAAACGGGCATGAGGTACATAGGGTTGTGTTCGCGTACGCTCAACAGGCCGCGTGTGTCGTTTTTATCCAAATCGTACATCAGGCTTAAAGGCGTGTAGCTGTCAGCAGTTTCGCTTAATACGTCGTCTGAAATATTCGGATGGGTAGGGTTGTCGAATACGATGGCCGCTTCTTTTTTCTCAATGCTCTTGCGCACGCTTTTTTCGAGGTCAACCGGTGTTTTGGCGGTTTCGGTTTGCGCTTGCGGCAGTGGGGATTGAGGGGGAAGTTGCGCCGAGTAGATGTTGTCGTAACACGCCAAACGGGTGGCGTTGTCTTGAATGGTGGTGCAGTGTAGGGCGGTATCGGCGGCGGCCAGTGGGGCGGCGGCAATGAATCCGATACTTAGGGAATGTTTCAACATCTTGTCCATGAGAGTTTCCGTTGTTTTTCAGATGGCCTGATGAAAGGGTAAATAGGTTTATTTAGTCGGTTTGGGCTGTGAATATGGCGATGCCCCTGAAAGGCAGGACCTCAGGGGCATCGTATCAGCTCGATTCATCCTGTTTTGATTGTCAGGATTTTCGGTATCTGCGTCAGTATTAAGCCAAAGCTTTTACTTTAGCAGACAGACGGCTTTTATGACGGGCTGCTTTGTTTTTGTGGAATACGCCTTTGTCAGCGATACGGTCGATGACTTTAACGGATTCTTGGTAAACTGCTTGAGCAGCAGCTTTGTCGCCGGCTTCAACTGCTTTCAACACTTTTTTCACAGCGGTACGGAATGCAGTACGCAGGCTGGCGTTGTGGGCGCGTTGTTTAACCGACTGGCGGGCACGTTTGCGGGCTTGTGCGCTGTTTGCCATATTGAATATCTCCTGAAAAATAAATTCTGTAAACGCGCAATTTTAAAGACAGATTTCCTTGTATGCAAGCTTTTTCTCTATAAACGCGCGCAAATCAGCCGTATTTTGCCCAAAAACGACAGCCGGTGCAACGCTTTTGGTAAAAAGATGGTGTTGCTTTGCCTTATTTCAATAAAAATCAGATGGATATTGCTTTGCGTTTGCTTACGTTTCCATTACAATAGCCTAACTCTGCGCTGGGGTGTTTATGGGGTGCAGGGTTTCTTATTTATTGACATTAACCACTCTTTCATCAGGAATCTGCCCGTATGAAAAAATCTGTATTAGCCGTATTAGCCGTATTGGCCGCATTGTCTTTGGCCGCGTGCGGCGGTGGCGAGAAAAAAGCCGAGCAACCTCAAGCAGGCAGCGCGCCTGCTGCCAATGCCGAGGCAGCCGCCACCGATACTTTGAATATCTACAACTGGTCAAACTACGTTGACGAAAGTACAGTCGAAGACTTCAAAAAAGCCAACAATTTGAAGCTGACTTACGATTTGTATGAAAACAACGAAACGCTGGAAGCCAAAATGCTGACCGGTAAATCCGGCTATGACTTGGTTGTGCCCGGTATTGCCTTCCTGCCACGTCAAATTGAGGCAGGTGCATACCAAAAAATCAATAAGGATCTGATTCCGAACTACAAAAACATCGACCCTGAATTGCTGAAGATGTTGGAAACCGCCGACCCGGGTAATCAATACGCCGTTCCTTATTTCTCCGGCGTGAACACTTTGGCGATTACCGCGAAAGGCAAGGAACTTTTGGGCGGTCAACTGCCTGAAAACGGCTGGGACTTGCTGTTCAAACCCGAATACACCAACAAGCTGAAATCTTGCGGCATCGCTTTGTGGGATACGCCGAGCGAAATGTTCCCAATCTTGTTGAACTACTTGGGTAAAGATCCTAAAGGCTCGAATCCTGAAGATTTGAAAGCGGCGGCAGAAGTTTTGAAAACCATCCGTCCTGACGTGAAACGTTTCAGCCCTTCCATCATTGACGAATTGGCGCGCGGCGACATCTGCTTGGCGGCAGGTAACGGCGGCGACTTGAACTTGGCCAAAGCGCGTTCTGAAGAAGTGAAAAACAATGTCGGCATTGAAGTGTTGACTCCGAAAGGCATGGGCTTCTGGATTGAATCTTGGTTGATTCCGGCCGATGCGAAAAACATCGTTAATGCCCACAAATACATCAACTACACGCTTGATCCCGAAGTGGCTGCGAAAAACGGTATCGCTGTAACCTTCGCACCGGCCAGCAAACCTGCACGCGAAAAAATGCCTGCCGAGCTGGTGAACACTCGTTCTATTTTCCCGAACGAACAAGACATGAAAGACGGTTTCGTCATGCCTCAAATGAGCGCAGATGCGAAAAAACTGTCTGTCAACTTGTGGCAAAAAATCAAAGTCGGTTCAAATTAATTGTGAGCTGATTGTTTGAAGCAAAGCAAAGGCCGTCTGAAATTTTTCAGACGGCCTTTTTTGATGTCCCAATCTTTATTGTTTCAAAGCCAAAGTCAATACGCCTGCGGTTACCAAGCCTAAGCCTATCCATTCCTGCGTACTTGGGCGTTCGTCTAAGAAAACGACGGCCATCAGGGCAACTAGGACCAGGCTGAATTTGTCGACGGGTGCGACTTGCGATGCGTTGCCCAGTTGCAGGGCTTTGAAGTAGGCAAGCCAAGATGCGCCGGTAGCGAGGCCGGATAGGATGAGGAATGTCCAGTTGCGGCCGGTAAAGCCGTTCACGCCCTGCCATTTGCCGGTGTAGGTTAAAAACAATACCAAAGCGGCGAGGATGACCAAGGTGCGGATAAAGGTGGCGAAATCCGAATCTATGCCCTGTAAACCCATTTTGGCGAAAATGGCGGTCAATGAGGCAAAGCCTGCCGATGCCAATGCCCAAAACAGCCATGCGTTGCTGCTCATATTTTATTCCTTTGTTTTAAATTGTTGACAATATGAATCCGCTTGTTGATGAAATATCGAAATTTTCACTGCGGTTTATCTTTGGAAAACGCTATAATAGAACTAATATTCTTTTTCTTCCAGCCGTCTTTATTATATTGTTTCAGACGGCCGTTCCCTCTCTCAATAAAGGAAAATCATGAGCTTCAAAACCGATGCTGAAATTGCCCAGTCTTCCACCATGCGCCCGATTGGTGAAATTGCCGCCAAGCTGGGTTTGAACGTTGACAACATCGAGCCCTATGGTCATTACAAAGCCAAAATCAATCCTGCCGAGGCATTCAAGCTGCCGCAAAAACAAGGCCGTCTGATTTTGGTTACCGCTATTAATCCGACTCCTGCGGGTGAGGGTAAAACCACTGTAACCATCGGTTTGGCGGATGCATTGCGCCATATCGGTAAAGATTCCGTTATCGCCCTGCGCGAGCCTTCTTTGGGTCCGGTGTTTGGTGTTAAAGGCGGCGCGGCAGGCGGCGGCTATGCCCAAGTTTTGCCGATGGAAGACATCAACCTGCACTTTACCGGCGACTTCCATGCCATCGGCGCGGCGAATAACTTGCTCGCTGCCATGCTCGACAACCATATCTACCAAGGCAACGAGTTGAACATCGATCCAAAACGCGTCCTGTGGCGTCGCGTGGTCGATATGAACGACCGCCAGTTGCGCAACATCATCGACGGTATGGGCAAACCTGTTGACGGCGTGATGCGTCCTGACGGTTTTGACATTACCGTTGCTTCCGAAGTGATGGCGGTATTCTGCCTTGCCAAAGACATCAGCGATTTGAAAGAGCGTTTGGGCAACCTCCTTGTTGCCTATGCCAAAGACGGTAGTCCTGTTTACGCCAAAGATTTGAAAGCGAATGGCGCGATGGCGGCATTGCTCAAAGATGCGATTAAGCCTAACTTAGTGCAAACCATCGAAGGTACTCCGGCCTTTGTACACGGCGGCCCGTTCGCCAACATCGCCCACGGCTGTAACTCTGTAACGGCCACCCGTTTGGCGAAACACCTTGCCGATTATGCTGTAACCGAAGCAGGCTTCGGCGCGGATTTGGGCGCGGAAAAATTCTGCGACATCAAATGCCGTCTGGCTGATTTGAAACCTGATGCGGCTGTCGTCGTCGCCACTGTCCGCGCTTTGAAATACAATGGCGGCGTGGAGCGTGCCAACCTCGGCGAAGAAAACCTCGAAGCCTTGGCAAAAGGCCTGCCTAATTTGCTGAAACACATTTCCAACCTGAAAAACGTATTCGGCCTGCCTGTGGTGGTTGCCATCAACCGCTTTGTGTCCGACTCCGATGCCGAGTTGGCCATGATTGAAAAAGCCTGCGCGGAACACGGCGTCGAAGTTTCCCTGACTGAAGTATGGGGTAAAGGCGGCGCGGGTGGTGCAGACTTGGCGCACAAAGTTGTCAACGCCATCGAAAACCAACCGAATAACTTCGGCTTCGCCTACGATGTCGAATCGAGCATTAAAGACAAAATTCGTGCGATTGCCCAAAAAGTGTACGGTGCGGAAGATGTTGATTTCAGCGCGGAAGCGTCTGCCGAAATCGCTTCACTGGAAAAACTGGGCTTGGACAAAATGCCGATCTGTATGGCGAAAACCCAATACTCTTTGAGCGACAACGCCAAACTGTTGGGCTGCCCCGAAGGCTTCCGCATTACCGTGCGCGGTATCACTGTTTCCGCAGGCGCAGGTTTCATCGTTGCATTGTGCGGCAATATGATGAAAATGCCGGGTCTGCCGAAAGTTCCGGCTGCTGAGAAAATCGATGTGGATGCAGACGGCGTGATTCACGGCTTGTTCTGATTTAGATTGATTTTGAAATAGACAAAGGCCGTCTGAAACCGAGGTTTCAGACGGCCTTTTATGATTTAAGTGAATTTCAACCGGCTTTTTAAGAAATTGAAGAAATTGTCTATCATGCCGAACATGGTATTGCGGTCTTCGCCAAACAATGAAATGTTGCGGTCTTTGCTGATTCTGTCATAGGCGGCAAAAATGGTTTTCAGCTCTTCAGTGGTCAAGCGCAGTTGCTTTTCGTACAAGATGCGGCTTAAGAGCGTTACTTCTGTCGCGTTCAAATCAGGGAAGAGATGACTGATCCACAACTCCATGGTGTATTGGACGGATCTGCTGATTTTGTCTTTTTTTTTGCTTTCTTGAGCTGTGTGTATCCTGTAAGACAACAAAGGCTCGGGCAGATTGGCAAAGGTTTTGCCATGTAGGGCGCATTGCACCCACATATGGAAATCGGGCGCGGTTTCCGTCGCGGTGTAGTTTATCCCAAGGTTTTTAATGCTGTCGTGCCGCCACATGGTGGTGGGGTTGAACATGTTTTGGGCGGCAAAGGAGAGAAAGGCTTTAATGTCTTTGTCGAGCAGGGGGAGGTCGCTTAAAACGGGTTCTCTTCCGGTTTGGTCATCAAAAAAGATGGTGGCTTGGCTGCCGACAATATCGATTTCGGGATGGCTGTCTAAAAACTGAATCTGTTTTTCAAAACGATCCAAGGCGCAAATATCGTCCGCGTCCATTCGTGCCACATATTCGACTTCTACGTCTTTGAGCATATCCATGGCAAATTGGCAGGCAAACGGCTCGCCCCTGTTTTCAGGAAGGTGGAAAACCTGCAAACGTGAATCTTTGGCTGCGTAAGCTTCGAGGATTTCGCCGGTTTTATCTGTTGAAGCATCATTGATGGCGATGACGAAAAAGTCACGGAATGTTTGATTCAATACCGAATCCAAGCATTCGGGCAAATAAGCTTCGGCGCAATAGGCCGGCAAAATAACGGCGAGTTTCATGTTTGCTTTCGATGTGTTTTGATGTGTAGTCGGTGGAAGATTTTACTATAAATTTCCCAAAAGCTAAGGCCGTCTGAAACCTTATTGCCAAGTTTTCAGACGGCCTTAGTGTTAATCCGATCTACGGATTATTTAACGATTTGGTTCAATTCGCCTTTGGCGTATTTGGTTGCCATTTTTTCCAAAGAAATCGGTTTGATTTTGTCGGCTTGGCCTTCGCAACCGAATGCGAGGTAGCGGTCAAGACAGATTTGTTTCATGGCTTCAACGGTTTTGCTCAAGTATTTGCGCGGGTCGAATTCGGCTGGGTTTTCTGCCATGAAGCGGCGGATGGCACCGGTAGAGGCAAGGCGCAAGTCAGTATCGATGTTGACTTTGCGGACACCGTGTTTGATGCCTTCGACGATTTCTTCTACGGGTACGCCGTAGGTTTCACCGATTTTGCCGCCGTGTTCGTTGATGACTTTCAGCCATTCTTGCGGAACGGAGCTGGAGCCGTGCATCACGATGTGGGTATTCGGCAGGGCTTGGTGGATTTCTTTGATGCGGTCGATACGCAATACGTCGCCTGTGGGCGGACGGGTGAATTTGTATGCGCCGTGGCTGGTGCCGACGGCAATAGCCAATGCGTCAACGCCGGTATCTTTAACGAAACGTACGGC
>NZ_JBQCTZ010000049.1:0-21436 GCF_051963715.1 Neisseria sp. P0001.S005
GGAGAAAACAGCTGAAAACCCTTGTTTGGATTTCGGCTGTTGGAAGGAAAGGAATTTTGCAAAGGTCTCGGCCTTTTGTTAAAAAATAAAAGAAACGAAAAATCAAAAGGGCAGATTCAAATCCACCCTTTGCTGTTTTTCATCTAATCTTTATTGGATTACGCCGAACGAGCCAGCTCTTCCGCCGCTTTTTGCACCCTATCCGGCGTCAGCTTGTTCAAACAATCCGTATGCCCTAACGGACATTCGCGTTTGAAACAAGGCGAGCAATCCAAATTCAAGCTGACGATTTTTGCCTTTTGGCTGAGAGGCGGCGTATGGTCAGGGCTGGATGAGCCGTAAACCGCAACCAATTTCCGATCAAGCGCGGCCGCAAGGTGCATCAGACCGCTGTCATTGCACACGACCGTATCGGCGCAAGACAACAGATCAATGGCTTCAGGAAGATTGGTTTTGCCGCAAAGATTGGTACACAGGCCGTCTGAAAGTCGGTTGATTTCATCTGCAATATCGAAATCTTTTTGCGAACCAAACAGCCAAACCTGCCAACCTTCAGCCAAATATCGGCGACCGAGTTCGGCAAAATGACGCGCAGGCCAACGCTTGGCCGGGCCATACTCCGCACCGGGACAAAATGCTAAAATCGGCTTATCCGTCGTCAAACCATGTTTTGCCAAAGCGGCTTGACGGCTTTCGGGATCAATCGTGAAACAGGGATTATCGGAATGCCCGTTAAAATCTGCTTGGGTCGGATGCGCCAGCGCAGTATAGCGGTCGACCATCAGAGGCAATGCGGCCTTATCCAATTTGCGGATATCGTTCAGCAAAAAATAGCGCGACTCGCCGACGTAGCCCGTACGCTGTTTAATGCCCGTAGCCAAGGCAATGATGGCGGATTTGAGCGAACCTGGCAAAACAATCACTTGATCATAGCCTTCTTTTCCCAATTCACGCCCGATACGCCAGCGTTTTTTCAATTCCAACGCACCATGTCCAAACGGGTTTTCCATCACACGGTTGATTTCAGGCATGCGCTCAAATACGGCCATCGACCATTTGGGTGCAAAAGCATCAATGGTGCAGCCGGGATGCAGCTCATGCAAACGGCGATAAAGCGGTTGGGTCATGACACAGTCGCCAATCCAGCTTGGGGTAATAATCAGGATTTTTTTGGACATAATGGAATGTGTTTTTAATTTTGGCTTATTGTAATACGATTTTTAAAAGGCCGTCTGAAACTCGGTTTAATCGCTCAGTTCAAAACGTACTAGTTGATACATGTCATTTCAACAGATGCACTCTGGTTTGAGCGCGTGAAGCGTTTGTCTTCCCAATTTATCCGGCAAGTTCTGCAAATACCCAACCTGAAACACCAGACCAAACGGCGGCAAGTAATATTCTCTTCATTTTTAAAACCTTATAAAAACAGAAAGGCCGTCTGAAATATTTTCAGACGACCTTTTTATACTGGTTTAACGATGGTAGTTAGGCGCTTCTTTAGTGATTTGTACGTCGTGAACGTGAGATTCGCTCATACCGGCAGAAGTGATTTCCACAAATTCTGCTTTCTCGTGCATTTCAGCAATATTGGCGCAACCCAAATAACCCATGCTGGAGCGCAGGCCGCCGGTCAGCTGGTGGATGATGTTCACGATCGGACCTTTGTAAGGAACGCGGCCTTCGATGCCTTCAGGAACATATTTGTCTGTACTGTCGGTTTTGTCTTGGAAGTAGCGGTCGGCAGAGCCTTGGCTCATCGCACCCAACGAACCCATGCCGCGGTAAGACTTGTAAGAGCGGCCTTGGTAAAGTTCGATTTCGCCCGGTGCTTCTTCCGTACCGGCAAACATACCGCCGAGCATGACGCTATATGCACCTGCTGCCAGAGCTTTGGCAATATCGCCGGAGAAGCGGATACCGCCGTCGGCAATCAGGGGAACGCCTGTACCTTTCAGGGCTTCGGAAACATTGTGAATCGCAGTCAGTTGAGGCACGCCCACGCCTGCCACGATACGGGTCGTACAAATCGAACCCGGGCCGATACCGACTTTAACAGCATCCGCACCGGCAGCCACCAAATCCAAAGCGGCTTTAGCAGTCGCGATGTTGCCGCCGATGACTTGGATGTGCGGATAGGTTTCTTTTACCCAGCGCACGCGATCGATAACGCCTTGGCTATGACCGTGGGCAGTATCGACCACAATCACGTCCACGCCTGCTTCTACCAATGCTTTGACACGCTCTTCGGTATCGCCACCGGTACCCACCGCGGCACCGACGCGCAGGCGGCCTTCGGCATCTTTGTTGGCATTAGGAAATTCGGTTGTTTTCAGAATATCTTTAACTGTAATCAGACCTTTGAGTTCGTCTTGGTCATTTAACACCAAAACGCGCTCAACTTTGTGCGCATGCATGATTTCGCGGGCTTCATCAATGCTGGTACCTTCAGGAACGGTAACCAAACGGTTGCGGGGGGTCATGATGGCAGAAACCGGCAGATCGACACGGTTTTCAAAACGCAGGTCGCGGTTGGTTACAATACCGACTACTTTGCCGTTTTCTACAACAGGCAGACCGGACATTTTGCGTTTGCGTTGTGCACGCATTTCCAAGACTTCGCGGATCAATGCGGTCGGCGCAACGGTAACAGGATCTTTCACCACGCCGCTCTCATGGCGCTTCACTTTGGAAACGGCACGCGCTTGCAACTCCGGCGTCATGTTTTTATGGATAATGCCGATGCCGCCTTCTTGAGCCATAGAAATGGCCAGACGCGCTTCGGTAACGGTATCCATTGCAGCAGAAAGTAGAGGGAGGTTGAGCGTGATATCGCGGGTGAGTTTGGTTTGAAGTTTGACATCTCGAGGCAGCACGTTTGAGTGCGCTGGAACCAACAAAACGTCGTCGAAAGTATAGGCTTTTTCTACAATACGCATGATGCTCGGTCTTTCAGTTTGTGCAAGATGCACGGCATTATATCACACCGGCTTGACGCTAACATTGGCAATACACGTTTTAACGTTATTTTTTTACATGATTTGATTTGGCGTACAAAAATATGCCAACGCATTGCAGTTTCAAGTAAAATAAGCCGCATGAGAACATCATTTACATAAGGGAAACCCATGAAATCTTCCGTACTCAAAACCTGTCTGATGGCAGCCCTTCTCTCTTCCGCCGCCCTGACCGGCGCGGCCGAGGTTTACACTTGGAAAGGCACATCGGGCAACAGCTATTCCGATACGCCAAACCGTCTGCAACCGAAGCGTTCCGGCGTGGTCAACATCCGCACGCACAACGTCAAACCTGCCGTTGCGCCTGCTGTTGCGGCATCTGAGCCGGTTGCCGAGCAGCCCAACGAACAGGTCGCGGAACAAAACAAACAAATCGAAGAGCGCAATAAAAAAATCGAAGAGCAAAACCGCCAAAATAAGCTAGAAAACTGCAAAATCGCCAAAATCAACCGCCAAGTCGCCGAAAGCGCACGCTTGGCCAATCGCGACAGCCTGATTAAGCAATACCAAAACGACGTCAATAAATACTGCAATTAAGCTCTCAAATAACAATATCAAAAAGGCCGTCTGAAATTTAATTTCAGACGGCCTTCATTTTTCAGCCTATCAATAATACAGTTGAACCAACAACAAACCGAACGCCAAACTAAATGCCATGCTCAATAAACCCGGAATCATGAAGCTGTGGTTGAAGATGAATTTGCCGATTTTGGTCGAGCCGGTTGTATCGAAGTCGATAGCGGCAATAATCGGACCGTAGTTTGGTATAAAGAAATAGCCGTTTACCGCAACAAATGTGCCGATAATGATGGGCGCAGGAATACCCAGTTTGATGGCGATTGGAAATAGCGTTGCCACTGTCGCGCCTTGACTATTGACCAATACCGACAAGACAAACAGGGCAAAGGCAAAGGTCCATGGTGCAGATTCAACCAAATGGCTGACGGTCGATTCCACTTCTGTTAAGTGGCCGCTCATCAAGGTATCGCCCAACCAAGCCACGCCAAATACTGCAATCACGGCACGCATACCGGCATGGAATACCGAACCTCGGGTAATCGCATCGCCATTGGGTTTACACGCCAGAATAATCAGCGCAGAAGCAGATAACATCACGATTTCAATCGTATGCGCCATACCCATAGGCTTGATTGCGCCATCGTGTTCAAAAGCCGGACGCAGCTCAGGCAGCGCACCCATCACGACCACCAGCAATGCCGCAGTCAAGAAAATACCGACCGACAATTTAGCTTTCGGCGAAATGGCGACATCAGTTTGTTGCTCCTCCACATCGATGTATTCTTTCACATAGTTCGGGTCTTTCAGCAAAGCCTGATAATACGGATCGTCTTTCAATTCTTTGCCCAGTTTGTTTACGAACACGCAAGCCAAACCGATACCCAAAATCGTGGACGGAACGGTGACTTTCAACACGTCCGCCATCGTAATGTGCTGCGGCTCAAGCATGGAGACGCAAGCAACAACGGCGGCGGCAATCGGGCTGGCGACAATCGCAAATTGGGAAGCGATAACCGCCATCGTCAACGGACGGGAAGGACGTATGCCATTGCGACGGCTGACTTCGGCAATCACGGGTAAGACCGAGTAAGCCACATGGCCCGTACCTGCCAAGACGGTGAAGGTGTAAGTTACCGCCGGCGCGATAAAGGTGATGTATTTCGGATTGCGGTGCAACACGCGCGTGGCAATCTTAATCATATAGTCCAAACCGCCGCTGGCCTGCATAGCCGCCGCGGCAGACACTACCGCCATAATCATCAGCATCACATCAATCGGCGGGCTGGTCGGCTGAAGATGGAAACCAAAAGACAATACGGCCAAGCCGATACCGCCGAGCACGCCCAAACCAATACCGCCAACCTGCGCACCAATCAGGATACACAGCAGCACAACGGCAAACTGGATAAAAAACATAGTTGACATCACAACTCCCAAAATCCGGCCTTGACCGAAATAAAATTACAAACGGTTGGATTATAGAGTAAACCCTCTTCCCTAACCATACTTTACCTAATTATACATACTGATCTATATCAAATAAATAATATTCTCATTTAACCAATAGATTCATTAAAAGCACAAAAAAGGCCGTCTGAAGATTTTCAGACGGCCTCTATGATTCAGATGAAATGATAAAGCTATTTTCCGGCTGCTTCTTCATCTTTTATAAAATCCGATACGCCATGAACACAGCGGATTTTGCGTTCTGACAAAGTTGCCTCCAACAAGGCATCGTTTTGTGGCAAGGAATCGCGTTCTGCCTCATTGTGCCAGAGGTGGTACGCAATGCCGGCAAATTTCAGATTATGGCGCTTCATCCCGTTATGATAGCAACGGGCGACAAATTCGCTGTCCTCCCTGCCCCAGCCGACAAAGCTATTGTCAAACCCATTGACGGCAAGCGCATCGCTGCGGAAAAAGCCCATATTGCAGGTTTTTATGCCTTTGTGTTTGCGGTTGCCTTTTCGGCCTGCCAATTTGGCCAAACAACGGCAACGTAGGGCGGACAGCCGTTTTTCTATTCCCGAGCTGAACATAGACAAAGCAGGCAAATCGCCTTCGTCCAAAATATCCTGCGTTTTATCCTCAGTCAAAATCACGCGGGAACCCTGTATCAGACGGCCTTTGCGGGCAATCTTCAAATGATCGGCGATAAAAGACGGATCCAAGACCATATCGCCGTCAATCAACACAATATAATCGCTTTTCGCCTGCGCCAACGCACGGTTGCGCGATTCGGCGGCACGAAAGCCCCTATCCGGCTGCCATGAATGCTTAACAGGAATGCTTGTTCTGCGGCGGATAAAGTCAACCACTTCGGCGGTTTCCTGCCTTGAGCCGTCATCCGCGACAATAATCTCATCCGGCAGACGGGTTTGCGATAAAGCCGATTTCAACACCAGCTCCAAAGCATCGGGGCGATTGTAGGTGGTAATGATGAGGGAGACGGTTATCGTGCGGTTGCGCTCATAGAGCTTGACATATTTGTAATACGAACCTTGTGCGTTGGACACCGAAATCGTCAGGCCGTCCGCCCCATAGGCAAAGCCGCGCTTAAGCAGATAGTTCTTCACAAACGATACGCCGCCATGCAGCAAAGCCTTAAACGGCGAACTGTCTTTCTTGAAGCGGTTTTCTTCCGCATACAGCGAACTGTACTGCTGCATTTTTTGAATCAGCCCTTCGGCGTTTTCAAAAGAATAATGTTTCAGACGGCCATCGAGTTGTTTAACCTTGGCTTCCTGCGGCAACACCAAAGACTCATGCACCTGACGGTCGGAAAAACGGGTAAATCTGCGATGATAAAGGCGCGGAATAATATCCGGATACCAACCGCAGCCTTTAATCAGTCTGCCGTGGTAATGGTTCAGACGGGAAAGCGAAAAAATATGTTCCTTCTCATTTTCCAAAACGGCCGCACGAATGGATTCGATTAAAACCTCATCCGCCACTTCATCGCTGTCTATGCTGAAAATCCAATCGTTTTGTGCCAGTCTGGCCGCCAGATTTTTCATCGGGCCAAACCCGATAAAGTCATGCTTGTAATAGCTGACATTGGGAAAGCCCTTGGCAATTTCAAAAGTACGGTCGGTCGAGCCGTTGTCCAACAACAGGACCTCGTCAAAGTCTTTCAGTGCACTCAAAACTTCTGAAAGATAACGTTCTGAATTTTTTACCAACATGGCGGCGGTTGCCGGAATTGTGTGCATCATAAAAAGGCCGTCTGAAAAAGGAAGCTGTATTTTAACCGATATACCGCTACAATATGTCCTCCTTTTTTCAGACGGCCTGACTCATGCAGCTTATTCTTGCCCCCATGCAGGGGCTGGTGGACGATGTGATGCGCGACCTGTTGACGCGTATTGGCGGATTTGACGAATGCGTCAGCGAATTTGTCCGCATTACGCACACGGTCCACTCACGCGCCACTTGGCTTAAATATGTTCCCGAAATCGCCCATGCCAACCGCACGCCGGCCGGCACGCCCTGTACTGTCCAGCTTTTGGGCAGCGATGCGGAAAACATGGCCGTCAACGCTTTGGAAGCCGTGCGTTTCGGTGCGGACAAAATCGACCTTAACTTCGGCTGCCCCGCGCCGACTGTCAACAAACACAAAGGCGGCGCGGTCTTGCTCAAAGAGCCCGACTTGATTTACCACATCGTCCACACCCTGCGCCAACGCCTGCCGCAACACATTCCGCTGACTGCCAAGATGCGGCTTGGTTATGAAGACAAAAGTCTGGCATTGGAATGCGCTTCTGCGATTGAAAACGGCGGCGCATGCGCGTTAACCGTCCATGCACGCACCAAAGTCGAGGGCTACGAACCGCCGGCACATTGGGAGTGGGTACGCAAAATCCGCGATGCGGTCAATATTCCTGTTACCGCCAACGGCGATGTATTCAGCCTTCAAGACTATCTCGACATTAAAACCGTCAGCGGCTGCGACAGCGTGATGCTCGGGCGCGGCGCGGTTATCCGTCCCGACTTGGCGCGGCAAATCAAGCAATATGAAAACGGCGAAACAGTGCAAGACACCGACTTTGCCGAAGTCTCCTCATGGATAGTCCAATTCTTCGACTTATGCCTTGCCAAAGAAGCCAACAACAAATATCCGGTTGCCCGTTTGAAACAATGGCTGGGCATGATGAAAAAAGAGTTTGAACAGGCGCAGGTATTGTTCGACCGCATCCGCGCCGTCAAAGAAGCGGATGAAGTGAAACAGATTCTGCTGTCGTTTGAACAAGAGATGCATTCATGATTCAAAAAGGCCGTCTGAATTTCAGACGGCCTTTGATATGATTACTGACAGATATAATCAGCCAACAGTCTGCCTTTTTCCGCACTGGCTGCATTGGCCATATTCACATGCCTGGTCTCAGGGCCATTCTTGGATTTCAGGGCTTCGCCATATTTTCTGGCAAACTCTTTATTGGCACTGGTCACCCTTGACTCAGTGGAATCCAATATAAACCCGTCTTGCTCATATTTGCCTTGCGCAGTGATAATCAAGATATTTTCAGGCGAAGGATAATCCGGAAAATTAACATAGTTGGTAACCAGCTTGTAGGAAACACCTTTGCCGTGTTTCATATCCTGACAGATGCCGTTAGGCGCGGTAAAGACAGCATGGCCGATCCGGCCGTGGCCGAAATCGTAAAAATCGATTCTCTTAGCGGAAGCCAACAGTTTTCTATCGTTGCCGTCATTGATATTTAATGACTTGCCGTTTACCAGAAACAGGGTTGGCAACAAAGGGTTGCCATGAGAGGCTTCCAAATTATATGCTTCGCCCAACAGCTTGCCCTGACGATACACAGTCAAGACAGGCTTTTTCAAACCATTTTCCGGATTGCCGGTTTTCTTAAAAGAAATCTTCTGAACCACATTGCCAAATTCATAATAAGGCCGCGACTGCACGCCTGTTTTCGTATCCTGCAAGGCGCTCCAGCTACCGTCCGTCGTTTGGGCGCACGCAGTCAGAGCAACAAACAGAATACCCGATAGTAAAACTTTAGAATGTTTCATTCATAAACTCCTTCTCAAGTAAACAAAAGAACGGATGTGTGCCTTTACTACCTAATTTTGTTTCTTTATTAAAATTTTAGAACCATTGCACTAAATTAGCAAGGGATTAAACAACAGGCCGTCTGAACATTCAGACGGCCTTGATTAAGCTCAAATTTTAAGAAGCCAAAACGCGGTGGAACAAAATCTCATTTTCCAAATGGATATGGTCTTTCAAATCATCCACCATCTCTTTAGCCAAAGTGTACAAACGGGTCCAGCTGCCGCAAGCGCCTTCGGGAAGCTCAAAATTGTTGGTCAATTCTTCCAGACGCGCGATGGCTTGGTCGTGTTCTTCATGCTCGTGCATCATCACGCTGATGGGCATTGCCGCGCCGCGACCCACGCCCTGATTAATCATTGGGAACAACATGCGCTCCTCTTTCATCATGTGCATCAACAGCTCGTTTTGCATATAGGCCAACAAATCAGGAACTTCGGCAGGGAAAGTATCAGCATGAACCTGCGCCACTTTTTGCGCCAGCGGAACCAACTCTTCAAACTGGGCGCGGTGGACATTGTGGTAACGCTGCAAAATATGGTCAATGGTGGAATTGAAAGGTGCGGTTTCCCAAAGGGTAAAGTCGGTCATGGCTGTGTTCCTTTAAAGATTGATATTGGATGAATGTTAGACATAAGGATACACGCTGCAAACGGCTTTGTATAGTTTTTTTAGTTGCTTAATTAATTGATAATAAAAGTTATTTTCAAAATTAAAATACCAAACAGGTCGTCTGAAACATAAAGTCAAAGTTTCAGACGGCCTGCCCTTTTCTTAAATAATCCAACGATATAACGCAATCATCACCGGCATGGTTACCACACAAAGCAAGGTCGTCAGTCCATAAATCGCGCTGGCTTTTTGGGCATTTTTGCCGTAAACAACCGCCATTTGGGTAACCGTCGCAGCTGCAGGCGAAGTCGTTGCCAAAAAGCTGATTAAAACAACCGTATCCGCATGCGCATCATGATGGGCAAAACCGCAGACTTTGACGGCAAAAAGCAATAATACCGGAATCAAAATCAGCCTTAAAAAAGCAACAAGATAAAGCCTTGGCGTCCACATAATCGAGCGCAACGGCAGAGAAGCCAAAAGCATGCCCGCCACCAACATGGCAACTGGGCCAATCATACTGCCCACCGTCGCCAAAGTATTATCGACAATATGCGGCAGCTTGATTTGGAAGGTAAACATCAGCAACCCGACTAGCATAGATAAGATGTTGATATTGGTAAGAATGGTTTTCCAAGCCACATTGCCTCGGCCGCAAATCAACAGGCGCAGATGCGTCCAAAATAAAAACGTCTGCACCATGATAAAACCGCTGGTGTAAATCACCCATTCCGCACCAAAGACCGACATTACCAAAGGGATAATCAGGTTGCCCGAATTGCTGTACACCGTCGCCGCGTGTTCGAGCGCATCGAGTTTGAACAAGTGCTTAAACAACCTGCCCAGAACAATCAGTACCACATGGAAAAACACCGCCAGCATGACGGAAAGCTTCAGCCCTTCGATAATCTGCGGCGTATTATCCATCTGAAAAGCGTGAATCATGACGGACGGGCTGATCAGGTAAAGCGCAATGACCGAGAGCGTGTAGCTGTTTTCCGATTTCAACAGCCCGGCCTTCACCAAGGCCGCGCCCATCAAAACAATCAGCGTCAGCTCGGTAATTTTTCCGGCAAGCAGGAAAGAGGTTTCCATAATAAAAAAAGCGGCAAAAACGTTGATTTTACGCTTGTACCGCTTGGCATGCCAAATGCAGACGGCCTGAAGCCTTTTTCCAACAACCCGACATAATTTGCCCTACCGCAAAGCAAATCAATATAAATCTGTCCGTATATCCGCTATAATCAGCCATTTTCTTCAAACAGGAAACATCATGTCCCCCAGCCGTTTCAATCAAACGGGCCCCAAAATCGGCCTGAGCGTACGCCTTGCAGAAACCCAAGCTGAAATCGAAGCCGCCCAAAGATTGCGCTATCAGGTTTTTGCCCAAGAACTGGGGGCGGAAATCGAAAGTGATGACGGCCGCGATGTCGATCCTTATGATGAACATTGCCACCATCTGCTCGCGTTTGACGATGCAACCGGCGAGGTAATCGGCTGCTACCGCCTGATTACTGAAGAAACCGCAAAAAAAGTCGGCGGCTGGTACAGCGAGCATGAATTCGACCTTGAGCCTTTGAAAGACATCCTACCGCAAACCGTCGAACTCGGTCGCGCCTGTACCCACCCGGACTACCGCAACGGTGGCTTGGTCATGCTGTTGTGGACCGGTTTGGTCAAATTCATGAAAGACGAAAACCTGCGCTTTATGATTGGTTGCGGCAGTATCGAAATGCGTGACGGCGGCAACGATGCGGCCGGCCTGTATCATGCTTTGAAAGACAAATACCTTGCTCCGGCACAATGGTGTGTCAAACCGCTCAACCCGCTCAAATGGGACAGCATCACGCCGTCTGAAAATCCGCCTGTACCCGCCCTGATCAAAGGCTATCTCAAAGCAGGCGCGTGGTTCTGCGGCGAGCCTTGCGTCGATGAAGCATTCAACTGCGCGGATGTGCTGATCATGATGGACATCAACCACCTTTCCGACCGCTACTTGCAGCGTTTTGCCCCTAAAACCGATTCATAATAAAAGGCCGTCTGAAACTTCAGACGGCCTACCTAATCTTTATAAAAACACACACAATGACCGCCAAAATCCGTTTTATCTTCCGTCTTTTCTGTATTGCCGGCTGCCTTTTGTACGGCATGGCCGAAATGTTTTTTCTGTTTCCCTTTTACAGCAGCAAACGCAAACTGCGCGCAATCCAATTATGGTCGCTGCGCGTGCTCGCTTCCTGCGGCATGAAACTGCAAACTTTCGGCACGCCGCCGCAAGAAGGCCGCGGCCAGATGCTTATCAGTAACCATATTTCATGGTTGGACATTATGGCGGTCAACGGTGCTTTCCCCGGCCGTTTTGTGGCTAAAGACGATGTGGCCAAATGGCCTGTGGTCGGTTATCTCGCCACACAGGCGCAAACGGTTTATGTCTCGCGCAACCGCGGCATCAAAGGTAATTCTGCCAAAATCGCCGGCGTAACCGAAGCGCTGAAAAACGGCGATACCGTTACCATTTTCCCCGAAGGAACCAGTACCGAAGGCCGTGAAATCCTGCCGTTCAAACCCAGCTTTTTTCAGACGGCCTATGATGCAGGCGTACCGATTATTCCGGCACTCTGCCGCTATCCGAATCCGGACGGCAGCAGCCCCAATCCGCACACTGCCTACTACGGCGACATCAGCCTCTGGCAATCTATCTGCATGGTCATCAGCCAGCCTTCCAGCACCGTCGAGCTGCATTTCCTCGATCCGATTGAAGCAGGAGAAGACCGCTACGCTACTGCGCTTCACGTACACGCCCTCTTGAGCGAAAAGCAAAAACAGTTGGGCTGATCAAACAAAAGGCCGTCTGAATGTTCAGACGGCCTTTTCCATTATCTTATGTCTTAAGATGAATATTGCACCGAATCGCTACCGCTTTTCTTTTGAATAAATTCAATTTTGTAGCCGTCCGGATCTTCAACAAACGCAATCACAGTCGTGCCGTGTTTCATCGGACCGGCTTCGCGTACCACTTTGCCGCCCATTTCTTTGACACGCTCGCACGCCGCATAAGCATCATCGACTTCAATTGCGATATGGCCGTAAGCATCGCCCAAGTCGTAAGACTCGGTATCCCAGTTGTGGGTCAGTTCCAAAACAGTATGGTCCGCTTCATCGCCATAACCGACAAAAGCCAAAGTAAAACGGCCTTCAGGATAATCGCGGCGGCGCAGCAGTTGCATGTTCAATACGTTTTGATAGAACTCCAAAGAGCGTTCGAGATTGCCGACACGCAGCATAGTATGAAGCAAGCGCATGATTTTGTTCCTTTCTGAATTATGTTTGGCCATGGATTATAACACATCGGGCACCATCCTCTTCAGCCTCAAAATACCGACACTGAAACTGCATAAAAATGAAGCACACACCCTGCCGTCATTTGAATTTCATGTATTAACAAGCACACCGACTGACTAAATTGCTATAATCGCCACACTTACAACACAACACTTCAAACCGTCATGAAAACCTTTGTTCTTCCAGATACCCGCCCTTATCCGCAGAGCCCTATCAAAAACTACCTTCTGCTCAATGCCTATCAGCTGGCGCACAACTCCTCCTCCGCATCACGCAAGCTTTCGGCCGGCCAACTGCAAACCGAAATCCGCACCATGCTCAGCCAAAACCATTACATCAACCTTTCATTGGCAATGACCATGGCGCCCGATGTCGGCACTTACACCAGCCTGATTCAAAGCGTGGGCGAAGTCCTGAAAGCAGAAAACGATAACGAAGCCCAATGGTTTGCCCTGCCTGTCGTTTTGGTCGCCGGTTGCAAAAAAGAACAAACCCTGCCACTCACGCTGCCTACCGAAGCCCTCTTCGCCTGCCTGCAAAACTACCCCAACCTGCGCGCCCTCACGCAGAACACTCAATGGCTGCCCTACCTCGTCCAATCAACCGATTTGAGCAGCGTTACCCCGGGCGAATGGTTCCAAGCCAAGCAAAACGATGAAGCGGCAGGCGCATTCCTGCAAAAATTCGAATACAAACCATTGACGCTGCCCGAAGGCCAATCCGTCCATGTTGTTTACGCGCTGGGCTACGGCGATAAAAGCATTCAGACGGCCTTGGGCCTCAACCTGCAACAGGCAGGCCTGCCATTGATGCAGGTTTGGCAAGAGCATCTCGCCCTTGACGGCGTTACCCTCTTTACTAACCCGCTCTCGCCCAATACGCCGCTTGACGCACTGACCGACGGCAGCCACACCCGCCAACGCATGGCCATGGACGTTTTTGCCACCAACGCCATCCGCGCCATCCGTATGCAAAGCCCGCGCGTCGGCGTTGTTGCCGCAGCAAAAGCGGACGGTAAGCTCCAGTTCAGCTTCAACGCGACAGACAGCGCGTTTGAAATTGTTCCGCAGACCTTCACTTGGGAGCTGGCTTCAACCGACAATATTGCCATCGTTCAGCAAAACTTCCTCGACCTGATGGCCGAATGCCGAATCGAGCACCTCTACCTGCTGCACAACCCACTGGGCGAAAACGAGAATATCCCTACTTATGCCCAAGCGTTGAAACTGGAAGGTCATAATCCTTTCTTCAGCAATGTAAACTAAATTGAAAATGCAACACGCCAAGGCCGTCTGAAAACGGTTTAGCGTGTTGCATTGATTTTCAAACCTTACCGCTCATTTTCACGCATATGAAAACCCACAAAATCCTTTTCGTCTGCCTCGGCAACATCTGTCGTTCCCCCATGGCCGAATACGTCCTGCGCCACCGCGCCCGCGAAGCAGGCATGGGCAATGCCGTCATTACAGCCAGCGCAGGCACATCAGGTTGGCACGACGGAGAAGACATGCACGAAGGCACGCGCCGCGTGCTCAAGCAACACGGCATCGACCCGTCAGGCTTTACCAGCAGCAAAATCAAACCCAGCGATGCCGAACATTTCGACTACATCATCGTGATGGACGACAACAACCTCAGAGAAACCGAAAAGCAGCTCGGCTTTCACCCCGGCAAAATCTTCAAACTGACCGACCTTATCCCCGATTCAGGTTACAACCACGTTCCCGATCCTTGGTACACGGGCGACTTTGACGAAACCTACCGTCTGGTCGATGCCGGCAGTTTGGCCTTGTTGGAAAAATTGAAACAGGCTTAAACCGGCTTTAACAAAAAAAGGCCGTCTGAACAGGTATCTGCAAAAGCCATGCTTTCGTGATTACCTGTTCAGACGGTCTTTATCTATGACCTCAATCAACCTACGCGATAAAACGCCAGACTGCCCAATAAATTCGGCAGATGTTTAATCTGTTTATTGCCGGTCATGACAGCACGTTCCAACACGCGGATTTTATTTTTGGCACACAATAAATCGAAGTCTTTGAGGGTACACCAATGGATATTGGGCGTATCGTACCAATGATACGGCATCCGCTCGGAAACCGGCATATGGCCGCCAATGGCGATTTGAAAGCGGTTGCGCCAGTAGCCGAAGTTAGGGAAGCTGACAATAGCCTGCTTGGCCACGCGCATCAGGCAACGCAGGATTTTTTCCGTGTTCTGCATCGCCTGAATGGTTTGGCTCAAGACAATCACATCAAAACTTTGATCGCCAAAAGCCACCAAACCTTCTTCCAAATCGGCTTGAATGACGTTCACGCCGCGGGATATGGCTGCAATCACGCTGTCGGTATCGATTTCAACGCCATAGCCGGTGCAATTTTTATGTTCCACCAACGCGGCCAACAGTTCGCCGTCGCCGCAGCCTAAATCGAGTACGCGGCTGCCTTCGGGTATCCAATCGTAAATGAGTTGCAAATCGTCGCGCAGATTCATTGTTGGCAGTCCTTGTAAACGTTGTTCATATAAGCGGCAACCGCGCGGATATAGGCTTCGTCTTCCATCAAGAAGGCATCGTGGCCGTGATTGGATTTGACTTCAATGTACTGCACGGATTTTTGTGCGGCAATTAATGCCTTGACCAATTCATGCGAACGTTGCGGCGAGAAGCGCCAGTCGGTACTGAAGCTGGCAACAAAAAACTTGGCCTGTACATTCTCCACGGCGCGCGTGAGGTTGTGGCCGTAATCGGCTGCCGGGTCAAAGTAGTCGAGTGCCTTGGTCATCAGCAGATAAGTATTGGCATCGAAACGGCCGACAAACTTGTCGCCTTGATAGCGAAGATAAGATTCCACTTCAAATTCAATGCCGTAGCCGTATTGATAGCCGTCTGATTTTAAATCGCGGCCGAATTTTTTACCCAAGCCGTCTTCGGCAAGATAGGTAATGTGCCCCATCATGCGCGCGATACGCAAACCGCGTGAAGGAACGGTATGATGGCTGCGGTAATTGCCTTCATGGAAATCGGGGTCGGTCAAAATAGCCTGACGGGCAACATCGTTAAACGCGATGTTTTGAGTGGAAAGTTTAGGCGCAGAAGCGATGACGAGCGCGTGGGCAACGCGTTCAGGCAAAGAAATCGTCCATTGCAATGCCTGCATACCGCCCAAGCTGCCGCCGACAATGGCCGCCCATTTTTGAATGCCGAGATAATCGGCAAGCATGGATTGGGACTTTACCCAGTCTTTGACGGTTACTACAGGGAAATCCGCGCCATATTCATGGCCGGTTTCAGGATTTTCTGATAAAGGGCCGGTACTGCCGTCGCAGCCGCCCAAGTTGTTCAAGCCGACAACGAAAAAGCGTTCGGTATCGATGGGTTTGCCGGGGCCGACCATATTGTCCCACCAACCGGCGTATTTATCCTCCGCACTGTGCTTGCCGGCAACGTGATGATTGCCTGACAGGGCGTGGCAGATAAGGACGGCATTACTTTTGTCGGCATTGAGCGTGCCGTAGGTTTCAATCATCAGGTCGAAACGGGGTAAGGTTTTGCCGTTTTCCAGAGCAAGCGGTGTGTCAAACGGGATTTTCTGGGGCGTTACAATGCCCACTGAGGCATTTGTTGTCATTTGTAATTTCCAAGTGAAGCGGCAAAAGGAGTATTATAACGTTTCGTTTTTGTTTTGTGCATGAGGCTTCAGACGGCCTGCCCTGATTAAAGGCAATATTTTTGGGAGAATGTGGAATGATAGGCAGGCTTTTGCGATTTTTTTTCTTTTGCGCCATAGCGGCATTGATTGTGAACCGTTTGTTCAGCCGCAAACAAAAGCGCACCATTCGGGAAATCGCCAAAATCAGCGCGTGGGTATTGCTGGGCGCGGCGGCCGCTACGCTGTTTTGGTATCTGATGATGCTGTTTTTCAAGCATATTCCCAATTCTTATTGAAATAAAATATAAAAGGCCGTCTGAAACCTTAATCCAGCGTTTTCAGACGGCCTTTTGATATTCAAACTTAAAACAATTCTTCCGGAATCTTGCAAACCGGAATCGGATTGACTTTGTGCTGCATGGCTTTGTGCAATCGGGTATAGATTGCCAAAACTTCGCGCTGTCTACCTTCAAAATCTTCAGGCTTGTGGCTGTTGTACACGCTCATAGCCCATTCGAGTTCGGGATAAGATGCGCCCATTTGCTCTTCATCGGTGCGCTCGGTATCCCAAAGTCCGTCCGTCGGTACGGCTTTTTGAATGTCTTCCGATACGTCCAGCTCGGCGGCCAACGCGTACACTTGAGTCTTGGTCAAATCGGCAATCGGGCTGATGTCCACGCCGCCGTCGCCGTATTTGGTGAAGAAACCGACGCCGAAATCTTCAATTTTGTTGCCCGTCCCCGCCACCAGCAAACCATGCAGCTGGCCGTAATAATAAAGCGTCGTCATGCGAAGGCGGCTGCGTGCATTGGCCAGTGCCAGCTGTTTATTGGGAAATTCGGTTTCGCTGACGTCAACGGTATCGGCAAACGTATCGAACGCCGGGGTCAAATCAACGCTTTGCGCTTTTACATTGGGATAACGCTGTTTCAGACGGCCCATGTGTTCTTGAGCGCGGTTGACTTGGTCGGATTTCTGACGAATCGGCATTTCCAACAATAAAACCGACAAACCGGTTTGCGCCGCAAGGGTGGAAACCACGGCAGAATCGATGCCGCCGGATACGCCGACGACAAAACCTTTGGCACGCGCCTGCTCGGCGTAATCTTTGAGCCATTGAACAATATGGCGGATGATGGCTTGGGTTTGCATAGGGATAAATGTTCGCTTCAAATAAAACGAATGATAGCCTGATTTGCACTTGTCTGAAAGACGACAGGGTATAATGATCCTTTTATTTATTGCACGCACACCATGTCCAAACCCATCCTTCTGCGCTGGCTCGTTGTCTGCCTGATTCCGCTCGCCACCCTTTTGTGGTTTGCCCTCAACCCGCCCGAAGACAAAACGCAACACCTCATCAACGGCATCATCCTTGCCTGCGAAGCCACGTTCCTATTCAAATTCGTCCTCTTTGACGTCATCAAATACCACCTAAAACAAGAGCCCGAATTGAAACGGCAAAGCATATGGATGTTTATCCCTATTGTTTTGCTGATTGTTTATTTGTTCCACTATTTCGGCGCATTCTAATGTTTTCAGACGGCCCTGGGCATATTTTTCCATGAACACTCCCCCACCTTATACCTGCTGGATTTTCTGCAACGTCATCGACAACTTCGGCGACATCGGCGTTTCATGGCGACTGGCGCGTAGTTTGCAACATGAGCTCGGCTGGCAAGTGCATTTATGGACAGACGACTTTCCATCCCTTCAAGCACTCTGCCCTGATTTGGCCTCGATTCCCAATATCCATCAAGGCATCGGCATTCACGCTTGGCAAGCCGACCATGCCGAAGATACCGATACAGCCCCTACCCCCGACATCGTCATCGAAACCTTCGCCTGCGAACTGCCCGACAACGTTCAAACCATCATCCGCCGACACCAACCGCTTTGGCTCAACTGGGAATACCTCAGCGCGGAAGACAGCAACGAAAGGCTGCACTTAATGCCCTCGCCCCAAGCTGGCGGCATACAGAAATATTTTTGGTTTATGGGTTTCAGCGAAAAAAGCGGCGGCTTGCTGCGCGAACGCGATTACGCCGAATCTGCCGGATTTGATACGGAAGCCTTACGCCAACAACTCAAACTTCCCGCAAAAAACGCGCCTGAATGGCTGCTTTTCGGCTATCAAAGCGATATTTGGACAAAATGGCTGACCATGTGGCAACAGGCCGGCCAACCCATTACCCTGCTGCTTGCAGGTACACAAATCATCGCCAGTCTGAAAAACAGCGGCCTAGTGCCGCAAAACGCCCTGCTTGAAGACGGCAATATGTATCAGAGCGAACACATTACCCTAATCAAAATCCCTTTTGTCCCTCAACAGGATTTCGACAAACTGCTCAACCTTGCCGACGGCGCCGTCATACGCGGCGAAGACAGCTTTGTTCGCGCCCAGCTTGCCGGAAAGCCTTTCTTTTGGCACATCTATCCGCAAGAAGAAAATATCCATCTCGACAAGCTGCACGCGTTTTGGGACAAGGCGCATCAGGTTTATCCGGATGTTGTTGCCACGGCACACCGTCGCCTTTCCGACGAACTCAACAACGGCGAAGCACTCAGCGACAGCCAACGCCTGCAGGCATGGCAAACCCTGACGGCACATCAAAACGAATGGCGGCAAAGCGCGGCAAAATGGCGGGACGGACTTTTTGCTCAAAAAAGTGCCGTTGAAAAACTTGCCGCCTTTATTTCAAAGCACAAAAAAATACGCTAAAATAGCGCGTTTTATTACAACCGATTTGATTGGAAAACTACAATGAAAACAGCACAAGAACTGCGCGCCGGCAACGTATTCATGGTTGGCAACGACCCTATGGTTGTTCAAAAAACCGAATATATCAAAGGTGGTCGCTCTTCCGCCAAAGTCAGCATGAAACTGAAAAACCTGCTGACCGGTGCCGCTACTGAAACTATTTACAAAGCCGATGACAAATTCGACGTCGTAATCTTGGCCCGCAAAAACTGTACTTACAGCTACTTTGCCGACCCAATGTACGTCTTCATGGACGAAGAATTCAACCAATACGAAATCGAAGCCGACAACATCGGCGACGCGTTGAAATTCATCGTTGACGGTATGGAAGACCAATGCGAAGTTACTTTCTACGAAGGCAACCCAATCTCCGTAGAATTGCCTACCATCATCGTTCGCGAAGTTGAATACACCGAGCCTGCCGTTAAAGGCGATACCTCCGGTAAAGTGATGAAAACCGCGCGTCTGGTCGGCGGCACTGAAATCCAAGTGATGTCTTATATCGAAAACGGTGACAAAATCGAAATCGATACCCGTACCGGCGAATTCCGCAAACGTGCTTAATCAGCCCGTAACACAAAAAGGCCGTCTGAATATTCAGACGGCCTTTTTATCAATCTACCTTATTGTTTCTTCAAGCCCTTGGCTGCAACAGTCGCAATCGTACCGTCAATGCCTTTGCTCTTAATCAGCTCGCCAAATTGGTTGCGGTATACCGTTACCAAGCTGGTACCGTCCACGCGGATATTGTAAATCTTATACGCACCACCGCTTTGGTAAAGCTGGTAGGCTACTTCATACTTGGTGCCTTTTTTGGTCTGAATTTCCGAGAAAACGTCAAACTTATTACCGTTTGCCGTCATCTTCGGCAACAGGCGCACATTCGCATCCGCCGCACCAATCAACGCGGAATGCGAGTACATCGCAATCACCATATCTTTGAATGCACGGATAAAATCGGTTTTCTGTTTGGCAGAAAATTCACGCCATGGCGCACCAACCGCCAAAGCCGAAATACGTTCATAATCCAGATAACGGTTGGCATACTGCTCAACCTGTTTCACACGTTGCGCTTCTGTCAAAGAAGTATTGCGTGCAATTTTCAACACGGCATCAATGTTTTGCTGCATCTGCTTTTGCGCCGGATGCGTTTCCGCCGCCACATAAGGCGCGGCAATCACCATCGGTGCGGCCACAATCAAAGTCTGAAGAAAACGGTTCATGACAATATCCATCCAAAATAAAACCGCATTGTAAAAACAATCTATTCCAAAAAACTTAATTCTTTGTAAAAGCAGTCATTAGCAATGAAAAATCCTGCAATCAAATTTCAGACGGCCTGACAAAAATAAGATAACATGTGAACGCTATTTTAAAAGGAAAAAGCCATGCCTTACGTCAACATCAAAGTAACCGGCGGCAGCGAAGCCCCGAGCGCAGAACAAAAAGCCGAATTAATCCGCGGCGTTACCGAATTACTCTCACGCGTTCTCAACAAAAACCCTGAGACAACCGTCGTCGTCATCGACGAAATCGATATGGATAACTGGGGCATAGGCGGTAAAAGCGTGACGGTTCGCCGTGCCGAAGCGCGCAATAAGTAAGCCTCGGCCGTCTGAAACCCTTTTAATTTACCCACAAAAAGAGTACATTTATCCCATTGTTAACAATTTTACGGAACACACATCATGGAGAAATTTCCCAAATCATCCAAACTGGATCACGTTTGCTACGATATTCGCGGCCCAGTTCACAAAAAAGCCCTGCAACTGGAAGAAGAAGGCAACAAAATCCTCAAGCTCAATATCGGCAATCCGGCTCCGTTCGGCTTTGAAGCGCCCGACGAAATCTTGGTTGACGTCATCCGCAATCTACCGACTTCACAAGGCTATTGCGACTCCAAAGGCCTTTATTCCGCACGCAAAGCCATCGTCCACTACTACCAAACCAAAGGTCTGCTCGACGTTACCGTCAACGACGTTTACATCGGCAACGGCGTCTCCGAGCTGATTACCATGTCCATGCAGGCATTGCTCAACGACGGCGATGAAATCTTGATTCCCGCACCGGACTATCCACTGTGGACCGCCGCCGCAACACTGGCAGGCGGTACCGTCCGCCATTATCTATGCGATGAAGAAAATAACTGGTTCCCCAACCTGGCCGACATGGAAGCAAAAATTACGCCTAAAACTAAAGCCATCGTCGTCATCAACCCCAACAACCCGACAGGCGCGGTGTACAGCAAAGAAATCCTGCTCGAAATCGCCGAATTAGCGCGCAAACACGGCCTGATTATTTTTGCCGACGAAATTTACGACAAAATCCTCTACGACGACGCCGTACACCATCACATTGCCGCCCTCGCCCCCGACTTGCTGACCATTACGTTTAACGGCCTCTCCAAAGCCTACCGCGTGGCCGGTTTCCGCCAAGGCTGGATGGTGCTCAACGGTCCGAAACATCA
>NZ_JBQCTZ010000050.1:0-20909 GCF_051963715.1 Neisseria sp. P0001.S005
GAGGTTGTTGCGTGTTTGTTGCAGCTGTTTGAGCGTGGCATTGACATGGATAATGAAACCCTCGTTGCGTTTGGCAAAGGATTTCTTGGTTTCCATGTCATTGGCTGCGGCAGTTACGGCTGCTTTGAAATCGTTGTTGGCTGAAGAGACGGCTTTAGGCTCAGCTTTAGTGTCGTCTTTTTTGTTTTGCTCTTTGGCTTTGGTGTCTGTTTTAGCGTCTTTTTTATCTTCAACAGCTTTTTTTGCAGGCTCTTTGGCTTCGGCCTTTTTGTCTTCAACTGCTTTTTTTACGGGTTCTTTTGTTTTTTTGCTGTCTTTTTTATCTTCAGCCGCTTTTTTAGCAGGCTCTTTGGTTTTGGTTTCTTTAGGTTCTGCTTTTTTTACTGGTTCTTTGGCTTTGCTGTCTTTTTTATCTTCAACAGGTTTTTTGTCTTGTTCTTTGGCTTTGCCGGGTTTTGCGGCTGCGGCTTTTTTGTCTTTGGCTGTTTCTTTAGGCTCTTCTGCTTTGCGGTTGGCCTTTTTATTGTCAGCTGCGGCCTCGGTGGCTTTAGCCGGTTTGTTTTTGGCTGAAGCGCGTTCGTTTTTGTCGGCGGTGTCCTTCTCTTTGGATACTTTGGCTTTAACCGCTTTTTTGCCTTCCTCTTTTTCTTTTACGGCTTGTTTTTTTGGGGTTTCTTTTTTGACATCTGCCTTGGCGGCTTCTTTCTCTTTTTTCACGGGCGCAGCCTTTTTGACGGCGGCCGCTTTTTCTTTCGGCGCGTCTTTGGCAGCATAGGTTGGCAGGGAGAAACTGAGCAACAGGGCGAGAATGAGGGGTTTGTAACGCATGGTTCGATCTTGCTATCAAAGTAGGAACAATAGGACGGATTATACTGTCTGTCAGGCCGTCTGAAAATAATATCGGGTTGCAATATGGACGAACGGTCTTATATAGTAACGATAGAGGAGGCGGACGGGGTTTAGTCTGCCTGGAAACTGACAGTCTGCATCGACGGGATATTATGAAAAAATATTTATTAGTAGTGTTGGGTGCCATGGTTTTGGCGGCTTGCGGTGACAATACCGATAAAATCGGACGCGCCAGTACGGTGTTTCATATGCTGGGTAAAAACGACCGTATTGAAGTGGAAGGTTTTGACGATCCTGATGTGCAGGGGGTTGCCTGTTATATTTCGTATGCGAAAAAAGGCGGTTTGAAAGAAACGGTCAATCTGGAAGAAGATGCCAGCGACGCATCGGTTTCCTGCGTGCAAAGTGCGGAAGTCATCCGTTATAACGAGGCTGCGGTTTTGAAACCGCGACAAGTGTTCAAACGCAGTGCCAGCATAGCATTTAAGAGCCAACAGATTATCCGCTACTACGATCCGAAACGTAAGTCTTTCGTTTATTTGGTGTACAGCGATAAAATCGTTCAAGGCTCTCCGAAAAACTCTTTGAGCGCGGTATCGTGTTTTGCCCATGCGAAAACCGATACGCCGGTACCGGCAGGCGGCGCGGTTTACGGTGCGTGCGTGGTGGACGCGCAGGTTGCCGACGGACAAAAATAATAAAATCAGCTTATAGATTAAAAGAATATGAATTTAGCCAACCATTTCCTGATTGCCATGCCTCATATGGACGATCCGTTTTTTACGGATACGGTCATTTATGTGTGCGAACACGATGAAGAAGGTGCGCTGGGCATCATCATCAACAAGCCTTCGCCGATTACCATGGACATGATTTTCGCCGCCGCCGACCGCAATATCCCGTTGCGTCTGCAACATGAAAACGTGATGATGGGCGGGCCGGTTCAGATTGAGCGTGGCTATGTCGTGCATACGCCGATCGGTCGCTGGCAAAACAGCATGGTGGTAACTGATAATGTGGCGCTGACTTCTTCGCGCGATGTAATTGAAAACTTGTCTAAAGGAGGTGCGGTGGACAAGGCTTTGATCAGTATTGGTTATTCAAAATGGGGCAAAGGGCAGTTGGAGCGCGAGCTGGCAGAAAATGTTTGGTTGACCGTCCCTGCGGACGAGCATATTCTTTTTGATGTGCCTTATGAACTTCGTTATGCCGCCGCTTTTGAAAAATTGGGCGTTAATCCGAACGCCTTGGTTTCAGGAGTCGGCCATGCCTGATGCACCAAAAGGTACGGTTTTGGCCTTTGACTTCGGCGAGGCGCGTATCGGCGTGGCGCAGGGCGATGCCGAGTTGGGCATGACCCATCCGCTGGCAACGGTAACCGGCAACAGCAATGATGAAAAATTCGAGGCCATTGCCAAGCTGGTCAAAGAATGGCAACCCAAGTATTTTGTGGTCGGCCTGCCGACGCATACCGACGGCACGGAGCATGAGCTGACCCGTTTGAGCCGCAAGTTTGGCCGCCGTTTGCACGGACGTTTTAATTTGCCGGTTTATTGGGTGGACGAAAGGATGTCTTCCCTATACGCGGAAAGCCTGCTTGCTGAAGCCCAAGTTTTTGGTCGAAAACAAAAATCCGTGCTTGACCAAGTAGCCGCACAGGCGATTTTGCAAGGTTTTTTTGAAGGTGGCGCGGCCGAGTATTTCAATGGCCGCGAAGAATAGCGTTATTGATTATTAGGCCGTCTGAAACTGGGTTTCAGACGGCCTTTGTTTTGTTACGGCTTTGGGATAAAAGAAGTTTAGTTTGGTTAAGCCTGATTTTTTTCAGTGCAAATTTTGCTACACTCCGTTTTCTTTTTTTAGACACAAATACAAGGAAAAAGTCATGGCACTCATGGATAATCTTTTGAATGCGGCTACTCAAATGTTGGGTGGCAACAGCGAAAACGGCGCACAAGGTTCTCTGACCGATATGGCGATGGATTTGGTGAAACAGCAAGGCGGCGTGGGCAACCTGATCAACCAACTGCAACAAGGCGGTTTGGGCGATGCCCTGAGCAGCTGGGTTTCCAACCAATCCAGCAACCTGCCAGTGTCCGGCAGCGACCTGCAAAATGCTTTGGGCAGCGATACGGTAAACCAAATCGCGCAAAAATTCGGCGTGGATGCCGGTCAAGCAGGCGATTTGTTGGCCAAAGTATTGCCTGACTTGGTAGATAAAGCCACACCTAACGGCACGGCTCAAGATGCGGATGGCTTCGGCTTGGACGACATCGCTTCTATGCTGCTGAAAAACTTTATGAAATAATGAGTTGAATCATTTGATAAGGCCGTCTGAATCCGTTCAGACGGCCTTATAACTTTTGGTTCGCGGTAAATAACCAATAAGTCTTTTTCTGATGGAGACGGATGGCTTATGATGTGCACTTCATTTCACCAGATAAGAAGGTTATACACATGTCCCGCTTGACCATACACACAGTCGAAACCGCTCCTGAAGCCGCCAAACCACGCATTGAAGCCGTATTGAAAAACAACGGCTTTATTCCTAACCTGATCGGCGTTTTGGCCAATGCGCCTGAAGCTTTGGCGTTTTATCAAGAAGTTGGCAAGCTGAATGCGGCCAACAGCCTGACTGACGGCGAAGTTGAAGTTGTCCAAATCATTGCAGCCCGTACCAACGAATGCGGTTTCTGCGTTGCCGGCCACACCAAACTGGCTACCCTGAAAAAACTGTTGTCCGAACAATCCATCAAAGCCGCACGCGCGTTGGCTGCAGGCGAGTTTGACGATGCCAAACTGGGTGCTTTGGCAACATTCACCCAAGCCGTTATGGCGAAAAAAGGCGCGGTATCTGACGACGAGCTGAAAGCTTTCTTCGATGCAGGCTACAATCAACAGCAAGCCGTCGAAGTCGTCATGGGTGTTGCTTTGGCAACCTTGTGTAACTACGTCAACAACCTTGCCAAAACTGAAATCAACCCTGAATTGCAGGCATTTGCCTAATCTCATCAAAGGCCGTCTGAAAATTCAGACGGCCTTTTAGCAAAAAGCAAGGGATATCCTTGTTGCCAAGAATAATTCATGAGTAGAACCATCTACGCTTCAAACCTTATTCAGAGGAAAAAATCATGACACGCGAAGCTTTACTGAACAATGTTGTCGCACTCGTTAAAAGCAAGCTGAAACCATTGGTGGACGACATCGACCGCAAAGGCCTGTATCCGAAAGAATTTATGCTGGAATTGGGCAAAATCGGCGGTTTTGCCGCGACCGGTACGGTTGAAGAAGGCGGCAACGGTTTGGGTTTGGCAACGCAAATCGCCGTATTGCGTGAAATCGGTAAAGAATGTGGCGCGACTTCGTTCAGCGCATGGTGTCAGGCGGCTTGCGCGTGGTATCTGCACCAATCCCCCAACCAAGCGGTTAAAGACAAATATTTGGCCGATATTCTGCAGGGCAAAGTTTTGGCCGGTACGGGCATGTCCAATACCGTCAAACACCTTGCCGGTATCGAAAAACACAATCTGCAAGCCGAACGCGTCGAAGGCGGCTACAAAATCAACGGTGCTTTGCCTTGGGTATCCAATATCGGCGAAGACCACATTTGGGCAAATACCGCCCAAATCGGCGACAGCTATGTGATGTTTATTACCGGCGGCCAATGGGAAGGCGTTACCCTGCAAGATTGCCCTGAATTCTGCGGTTTGGAAGGCACGCGCACTTACAGCCTGAATTTTAAAGACGTGTTTATTCCGGATGAAGATGTGATTGCTACGCCTGAGCAGTTCCAGTCTTATATTCCGACTATTAAAGCCGGTTTCATCTTGCTGCAAATGGGTATCGGCGCCGGTGTGATTGACGGTGCGCTCGGTATTATCCGCATGGCCAATGTAGTGAACGCGGAAGTGAACGCTTACCTCGACCACAGCTACGATGATTTGAAAGCCGCATTGGATGGCGCATGGGCGGAAACCGAACGCCTTGCCGATGATGCGTGGAACAACAAACCTGACACTCTGGCAACCTTGAAACTGCGTGAAGCGGCTGCTGTGTTGGCACTGAACGCCACTCAATCTGCCGCATTGCATGCAGGCGCGAAAGGCTATCTGATGCGCAGTCCGGCGCAACGCCGCGTCCGCGAGGCCATGTTCGTCGCCATCGTAACACCGGCCATCAAACACCTGCGTAAAGAAATAGCCGCTTTGGAAGCAGCGCAATAAATTCAAAATATCAACAATAAGACACACGAAAGGCCGTCTGAAAATACGGTTTCAGACGGCCTTTCAAAATGGAAGGAACACCAAATGGCTCAATATATGTGCGGCCCTTGCGGCTGGATTTACGACGAAGACCTCGGCGATCCCGAGCACGGCCTGCCTGCCGGAACCAAGTTTGAAGATATTCCCGACGACTGGAAATGCCCTGAGTGCGGCGTAGGCAAAGAAGATTTTTATCTGTTAGATTTCGTGATATAACTTGGTTGATTTAAAAAGGCCGTCTGAAATTTCAGACGGCCTTTGTTTTATCGGCGGTATAAAGCAACCATAGTTTCAGCCGCTTTGACGCAGCTTTCCACATCGGCAACCAAAGCGATGCGGACGTAGCCTTCGCCCGGATTGCCTTGTTCGGTATCGCGGGCGAGGAAGCGGCCGGGCAACACTTGGATAGCGGCTTTCTGCCACAGGTTGCGCGTAAATGCCAAGTCGTCGCCGTCGGGAACTTTCAGCCAAATGTAGAACGACGCGTCAGGCAGTTTGACATCGAATGCCTGTTGCAAAATAGGGATGACGCGGTCGAATTTATCTTGGTAGAGGCGGCGGTTGTCAATGACGTGTTCTTCGTCGTTCCAAGCGGCAATGCTGGCGCGTTGGACGGGAATGCTCATCGCGCTGCCGTGGTAGGTGCGGTAGAGCAGGAAGTTTTTGAGCAACTCGGCATTGCCTGCGACAAAGCCGGAACGCAAACCGGGGACGTTGGAGCGTTTGGACAGGCTAGTGAACATAATAATGTTGCGCGTGCCGCGTCCTAATTGCGCCGCAGCCTGCAGGCCGCCGATTGGTTTGTTGTCGTCAAAATAGATTTCGGAATAGCATTCGTCAGAGGCAATAACGAAGCCGTATTTGTCTTGCAAATCAAAAATTTCTTTCCAATCTTCTAATTGTAGGACGCTACCGCTCGGGTTGTTTGGTGAGCAGACAATCAGGACTTTGGTGCGCTGCCATACGTCTTCGGACAGGCTGCTCCAATCAGGGTTGAAGCTGGGCGCCGGACAGTTGGCAAAATGGATTTCGCCGCCGCCCAAAATAGTCGCGCCTTCGTAAATTTGATAGAAAGGATTAGGGCTGATAACGACCGGTTTGGGGCCGTCTGAAGCCGGATTTAAAACGGTTTGGATAAAAGAGAACAAAGCTTCCCGGCTGCCCAATACCGGCAGGATTTCATTGTCGGGATTGAGGCTTAAACCATCATAACGGCGGGCCACCCATTCGGCACAGGCTTGGCGCAGTTCGGGCAGGCCTGCGGTCAGCGGATATTTTTCCAGTTCGTGCAGGGAGGCGGTCAGCGCGTCGGTGATGACTTTGGGCGTCGGGTGTTTCGGCTCGCCGATTTGCAGGTGAATGGGCGTTACGCCTGCGGGTGCGTCAATGCCTTGCATGGCTTCACGCAGGCGGGCGAAAGGATAGGGTTTGAGATGGTTTAATAATGGGTTCATGATGTTTCTGTCGATAAATTCAGGCAATAATCTTAGCATTTTTTAGATGGATTGGGACAAAAAGGCCGTCTGAAAACAGGGTTTAAATGTTTTCAGACGGCCTTTTGAATATTGATGCGTTTATTTGGCAGGGACGGCGGGCAGGGAACCGTTCAAGAGATAATGAATGGTTTCTTGAACCGTACGGATGGCATTGCCAAACGGCAACGGGTCTTTACCGCGGAAAAACAGGCCTTTATCGACTTCGCCGCGGAATGCTGCGGAAAGTTGGATGTCGATACAGAATTGACCTGCTTTGGCCAAACCGTCGCGCAAACCGCAGCTGGTCAGGCAGTTCAGTCCTTGTGTGCAACGGCGCGGATCGTTTTTGGCATTGGCTTGCAATTTGGCCTCGCGTTTGATGTAGTTGTCGAGGAATTTGGTGCGCACGCCGCGTGCAGGCAAACCGGCAACAGACATGAATTCAACCACTTTTTCGGTTTCCGCACCGGCCAGCGTTTTCTTGAAGTTGATGTGGGCATCGCCTTCTTCGGTCACGGCAAACGCGGTACCGATTTGAACGGCGGACGCGCCCCAGTTTTTCAAGGCTGTTTTGACTTTTTCAAAGTTTGCCATGCCACCGGCGAGTACCAACGGGATTTTTTCGCTTTCCAAGCCCAAGTTTTTGAATACTTCAAACGTTTCTTCAATAACGCGTTTGAACTCGAATTTGGCATCGTTCACGCCGTCAACGGTTGCAGCGCCCAAGTGGCCGGCTGCGTGGGCTGGGTGTTCGATAACGATGGCATCGGGCAAGATGCCTTTTTTCATCCAACGTTTCAAAACGATGTTGATACCGCGTGATTCGGACAAGATAGGGAAAAGGGCGACATCTTTGTGATAGCCCTCGGCCATTTCCGGCAGATCCAAAGGCAAACCTGCGCCCATCACAATCGCGTCTGCACCGGATTCGCAGGCCTGACGGACGTAGGCGGCATGGTCTTTGACGGCTTTCATGACGTTGACGGCAATCATGCCTTTGCCTTCTGAATCGGCTTTGGCTTTTTTGATTTCACGGTCAAGCGCGATGCAGTTGAGGCGGGTGTATTTTTCTTCGCTGGAATCAATTTTTGATTCGGCCAGCAAATCTTCGTGCAAGTGGCGCAAATCGACGCTGGCGATGGTACCTACGCCGTTTTCGCGCGCAACTGCGCTGGAGAGTTTTGATGCGGAAACGCCTACACCCATACCGCCTTGTACGACGGGAATCAGTGATTTGCCACGGATAATCAATGGGTCAAAGTTGTTTTGCATGGATGCTCCTTCATAGATTCTGGATGGTGCCGTCTGAAATCCTATGAAATGGATTGGATAACGGGCTGATGTGTATATCAATAAGTGTGTTTTCGCCGCCGTTTTTCAGACGGCATGAGGCGTGTTTTTAAAATTTTAGGAATTATACTCTAAGTTAGTGTAAAAATTAGAGTATTAATACAGTTTTTTTAAAGAAAAAATTGAAAAGTCTTGTTAATAAAGGAATAAATTTTATGATGGATTGGATTGAGGAGGAGAAATTGCAAACAAAATCTATAAAGAAAAAGGCCGTCTGAAATTTCAGACGGCCTTAAGTATGGGAATCAGACAGATGTCGGATTACATTTGTTTTTTAGCGGCGTCAATGGCGCGTTGGTCAGGGTTGATCAAGATTTCAACGCGGCGGTTTTGTGCGCGGCCTTCAACAGTAGCGTTGGAGGCGATTGGTTGACGGGAGCCGTAACCGAAAGTGCTCAAACGGGTGCTGCTTACGCCACGGGATTGCAGGAAGGTGGCAACAGATTCGGCGCGGTTGCGAGACAATGGCTCGTTGATGGCGTCGTTACCGGTGTTGTCGGTGTGGCCGTTGATGGTCAAAGTGGTATCAGGATATTGAACCAAAGTTTGCGCAGCGGCAGACAAGGCACTTTGGGCTTGGCCGCTCAAGGCAGCGCTGCCGGTAGCGAAGGTTACGTTTTCAGGCATAACCAGTTTGATTTGGTTGCCTTGACGTTCAACTTCGATGTTGGTGTTGGCCAGGCTTTGACGCAGTTTTTTCTCTTGGTAGTCCATGTAACCGCCGATACCGGCACCTACTGCACCACAAGCCAATGCGGAGTTACGCGCGCCTTTACCGCCGTGGGTCAGTGCACCAACGATGCCGCAAACAGCCGCACCGCCCAAACCGTACATGGCGGTTTTGCTGGCGGATTGTTGGCCGGTAACAGGATCAGTTACACAGCCGGTGAGCGCCAAAGGAATTGCAGTGGCAATAACGGTCAGGGGTTTCAAGAATTTCATGTCGTATCCTCTTTTTAGATGACGGCCCGGGCCGTCTGAAAAAATGAATAAAAACCGCGTAGGTCATTACGGATTTATGATACCCAATATCCGAAACGCAAAAGAATGGGTTTAACCCGATATTACGAAAATATTTGCCAGTTAACATAATTCTGAAGCATTTCTGCATTTCTCCGACAGTTTGGTCATTTTGCCGCGAAATAACAAGCAAAGTTTTTTACAGTTTCTTCCGTTTTTTCTGCTTGCGGCGATACCAGCTGACAAATGCCCATTTCAATCTGACTTTGACATCGTATCCCACCGAGCCTGCACCCAATATGAACAAAACGGCGGAAACGGGCAGGGCGAAATGATGGCCGACCAAATGATAACCCCATACGCCAACCACGCCGCCCAGCAAAAACGACAGCATCAAGCCGCTTAAAAGCCACATTTTCGGTTTGTTGACGCGGACGTGCGGCAGGCGCGGATGATGCTGTTTGGAGTAATAAAGCGCGCGTGAAATTTCAATGCCCAAGTCGGTCGCTGTGCCGGTCATGTGGGTGGAGCGGATGGCGCCGCCGGAAAGAAGTGTAATAACCGTATTGTGCATGCCCATAATAAAACACAATAAAAACAATGCCAAAGACGGCATAATAAAATCAGAGCCGCCAAAATCCCATTCCATCGCGGCAATACCGAACCAACCGAATATCAACAGATAAACTGCTTCCAGCCACATGGAAAACCCAAAGCTGCCACGGAAACGCATTTGCTGAGTCCACAAAATCACCCAGCCCGAATGCGCGGCTCCAGCAACAAAACATAACACGCTGATTGTGGCAATAATGGCCACACTCCACTCTTGAAGATACAAAACATCTGCCAACAGCGACATTGAGCCGGTAACGTGGGAGGTATAACGTGAGAATGCGAAGTAACCTCCGGCATTAATCGCTCCGGCAAGAAAGGCCATGATGTAGCCCAGCCGTCTGAAACGGGCATCGGAAATATTGTGTTCGTGCAGATACGGGCGATCCGCCTGCCAAAACGGCGGCGTGTGTTGCCTGTGGTGGCGCAATCGGTAGGAGTGGGGAGGTTTGTCAGCGTTCATTGAGTGGGTTTGGAGTTAAACATTCATATAGGGTGTATTTTATATGCAACTGTCTGCCGATAAGAACAAATAATCTAAAGTGTTCCCAAGTTGCCACACTTGCCCATTACACAATGAGGGCGTACATTAATAGAAAGATATAAACATAAGGAAACATCCAATGAATCCTATCCGTCTGACCTTATTGTTTGGCGCCGTTGCATTGCTGGCCGCCTGCGCCACCACGCCCGAGCAAAAAGCCGCACGCGCCCAAGCGCAGAAACGCTATGAGCAGGATCTTCAAGTACATCTTGCCGCCCAATGCGATCAGGAAACTGCCGCGCTGATCCGCCGCAAATTTGACGAAGAAGGCAAACCCGGTGCCGCCATTGCGGAACAAAAAGCCTTCCGCCTCAAATATATCGACAAAGTTTCCGATCCGATGTTCCAAGCTTGCTACAAAATGGCATGGCAAAACTATATTTCCCAAGAACAGCTGCGCGAAGCCCGCTACTATCGCTATTACGATGATTGGGGCTATCCGTTTGGCCGTTATCCTTGGTGGTGGTAAGGTATTAACAAATTTTAGGGCCGTCTGAAAGCATATATTTATTGGTTTCAGACGGCCTAAGGTTTATTGAAACGGCAATAACGTTTACAATAGCCGCCTATTCAAACACAATACCCACCACCCATGAACATCTGGCTTGGACAGCGACACGCGCCCAAATTTCCGCAAGGAGCCGCCGTAACCATCGGCAACTTCGATGGCGTACACCTCGGGCACAAACACATTCTACAAAAACTCAAACGAGAGGCAGACCAGCGCGGTCTGCCTGTTGTCGTTGTTGTTTTTGAGCCTCAGCCCAAAGAATTTTTTGCGCGCAAAGCCGGGAAAAAGCTGCCTTACCGCATCAGCCCGCTGCGTACCAAATTGCGCCTTTTGCGTGAAACCGGCTGTGTGGATGCCGTTTGGGTCTTGCGTTTCAACCAAGCTTTCTCCGATATGAGCGCACAAGCGTTTATCGACCAGCTTTTGCGCCAAACGCTCAACACGCGTTATTTGTTGATTGGCGACGATTTCCGTTTCGGTGCCGGCCGTGAAGGCTGTTTTGAACTCTTGGCTCAACAGCCCGATATGCAAACCGAGCGCACGCCGTCTGTTATCGTTGAAGACATCCGCACCAGCAGTACCGCCGTCCGCCAAGCCCTTTCAGACGGCAAGTTGGAATACGCCAAAAGACTGTTGGGCCATGATTACGTTTTAAGCGGAAAGGTCAAACATGGACAAAAACTCGGCCGCACCATCAACGCGCCTACCGCCAATGTCCAGCTTCCCCCGTATCATTATGCGCTAAGCGGCGTATTTGTCGTTGAAGCAGACGGCACATTCGGTACGCGCCGAGGCGTGGCCAGCTTTGGTTTTAACCCCACTGTCAGCAACAATCGTTCGCAAAAGTTGGAAGTCCACCTGTTCGATTTCAACGGCGATTTGTACGGACAACGCATCTTCGTCCGCTTCCTGCACAAACTGCGTGATGAGAAAAAATTTGAGAGTATCGAGGCATTGAAAACCCAAATTTTGCAAGATATGGAAGATGCGAGGGTTTGGGAAGCATAGAAACGCTTCTAGAAGCTTATAAAATCAAGACAATTGGGCTACAATAAGTCCTTTGAATTTTTTCAGACGGCCTGTTCTTTTCAAAATGAGCAATCAGGCCGTCTGAAACCGAAATACCGCAACAATAGAGATCAAAAAATGACCGATTACAGTAAAACCGTAAACCTGCTCGAGAGCCCATTTCCAATGCGCGGCAATCTCGCCAAGCGCGAGCCTGCATGGCTGAAAAGCTGGTACGAGCAAAAACGCTACCAAAAACTGCGCGAAATCGCCAAAGGCCGTCCGAAATTTATTCTGCACGACGGCCCTCCGTATGCCAACGGCGACATCCACATCGGTCATGCCGTCAATAAAATTCTCAAAGACATCATTATCCGCAGCAAAACCCAAGCCGGTTTTGACGCGCCTTATGTACCGGGTTGGGACTGCCACGGTTTGCCTATCGAAGTGATGGTGGAAAAACTGCACGGCAAAGACATGCCTAAAGCCCGTTTCCGCGAATTGTGCCGCGAATACGCTGCCGAACAGATTGCACGTCAGAAAAAAGATTTTATCCGCTTGGGCGTGCTGGGCGACTGGGACAATCCTTACCTGACCATGGATTTCAAAACCGAAGCCGATACCGTTCGTATGCTCGGCGAAATCTACAAATCCGGCTATCTCTACCGTGGCGCGAAACCTGTTCAATTCTGCTTGGACTGCGGCTCTTCATTGGCCGAAGCCGAAGTGGAATATAAAGACAAAGTATCGCCTGCGATTGACGTTGCCTATCCGTTTAAAGACACCGCCGCGCTTGCCGCCGCATTCGGTTTGTCCGGTATCGAAGGCAAAGCGTTTGCCGTCATCTGGACAACCACGCCTTGGACTTTGCCTGCGAGCCAAGCTGTTTCAGCTGGCGCAGACGTGGTGTATCAATTGATTGATACGCCTAAAGGCAAATTGGTATTGGCCAAAGATTTGGCAGAAGACGCGCTCAAACGCTACGGCTTCGCTTCAGACGACCTGAAAGTATTGGCAGAAACCACAGGCGACAAGCTGGAAAACCTGCACATGAATCATCCGTTCCTCGAGCGCGATATTCCCATGCTCAACGGCGACCATGTGACCACCGATGCCGGTACCGGCTTGGTGCATACTGCACCTGCTCATGGTTTGGAAGACTACGCTGTCTGCAACAAATACGGCATCGAGCTTTACAACCCTGTCAACGCCGAAGGCAAATACATCAGTGAAACCCCGCGTGTTGCCGGCATGAGCGTTTGGGAAGCCAATCCCGTCATCCTGCAATGGTTGGAAGAAACCGGCAACCTTTTGGCAAGCAGCAAAATCGAACACAGCTACGCACACTGCTGGCGTCACAAAACGCCGTTGATTTACCGCGCGACAGGTCAATGGTTTGTCGGTATGGACAAAGCAGGTGCAGATGGTAAAACCCTGCGCGACAAAGCCATCAAAGCCGTTGATGACACCGAATTCTTCCCATCATGGGGTCGTGCGCGTTTAGAAGCCATGATTGAAGGCCGTCCTGACTGGGTGGTTTCACGCCAACGCTATTGGGGCACGCCGATGACTTTCTTTGTTCACAAAGAGACCGGTGAATTGCATCCGAACTCTGCCGAGTTGTTGGAAAAAGTTGCCCAAAAAATCGAAGAAAAAGGCATCGAAGCGTGGTTCTCTCTTGATAAGAGCGAACTCTTGAGCGCGGAAGATTGCGAAAATTACGACAAACTTTCCGACACGATGGACGTGTGGTTCGACTCAGGCTCGACCCATTATTCCGTCTTGAAACAACGCGAAGAATTGGAATGGCCGGCTGACTTGTACCTCGAAGGCAGCGACCAACACCGCGGCTGGTTCCAATCCTCCATGTTGACCGGTTGCGCCTCATCAATGGGTCGTGCACCATACAAACAGCTGTTGACCCACGGTTTTGTGGTTGACCAAAACGGCCGCAAAATGTCGAAATCCATCGGCAACGTTGTTGCACCGCAAGAAGTTTACAACGAATTCGGCGCAGATATCCTGCGCCTGTGGGCGGCATCTACCGATTACAGCGGCGAATTGGCGATTTCCAAAGAAATCCTCAAACGCGTTACCGAAAGCTACCGCCGTATCCGCAATACTTTGAGCTTCCTGTTTGCCAACCTCAGCGACTTCAATCCTATTGAAGATGCCGTGCAACAGGCAGACATGGTGGAAATCGACCGCTATGCTTTAGTATTGGCACGTCAGCTGCAAGAGCGTCTGGCTGGCGACTTCTATCCTCGCTATGCCTTCCACTTTGCTGTAAAAGACATTGTTTCTTTCTGCTCGGAAGATTTGGGCGCGTTCTATCTCGACATCCTGAAAGACCGCCTCTATACCACCAAAGCCGACAGCCATGCACGCCGCAGTGCGCAAACTGCCCTGTATCACATCACACGCAGTTTGGTCCTGCTGATTGCGCCGATTTTGTGCTTTACCGGAGAGGAAGCATGGGACATCATCGGTGGTGGAGAAGAAGACAGCGTCCTCTTCCACACATGGCATGAATTCCCATCTATCAATGAAAAAGCCGAAGCTGAATTGGTGAAAAAATGGACGGCAATCCGCGAAGCACGCGAAGCGGTAACTGCTGCCATCGAGCCTTTACGTACGGATAAAACCGTCGGTTCTTCATTGCAAGCCGAAACCGAAATTACGGCTCCGGAAGAAATTGCCGACTATCTGAACACTTTGGGCGAAGAATTGCGTTTTGCTTTGCTGGTGTCTAAAGCTGAAGTGAAAGTAGGTAATGAACTTGCTGTAACCGCTAAAGCCAGCGATGGTGAAAAATGCGAACGCTGCTGGCACTACACCCACGATGTAGGTGCAGTTGCAGGCCATGAAACCATCTGTAAACGTTGTGCCGACAACGTTGACGGTAAAGGCGAAGACAGACATTACGCTTAATTGTTTGGTCTAAGATAAAGGCCGTCTGAAAACTTTGGTAATAGGTTTTCAGACGGCCTTCAGCTATTCTATTGCTAAGTAAAAATTAGCGGGCAGAGCAAGAAGTTTCTACTTTGTTGCCGTATGGGTCAGTGAAGCCGAAGAATGCTTCGCTGCCTTTTTGATGCCATTCAGCGCCTTTGCCGAACAGGCCTTGATTGGCAACATAGCGTTCGCCTGAACCTGCAACGGCAGAAGACAGGGTGGCAACTTTGTCGTCCAGACGCAGTTCGACTTGGTTGGTGCTCAGGTTGCGGACTTGAACAGACAGGCCGTTTTCGCAGCTGAATGATTGAACACGGCCATGGCTGTGCATGTCATGATGTTGGTGGCCATGTTCGTGTGCATGATTGTGTTCATGACGTTGACCATGGTCATGGCGATGGGCTTCAGGTGCGGCACAGGCAGCGAGGCTCATGGCAGCGGCAATTGCAAGCAGGGCTTTTACTTTCATTTTTGACTCCTATGGTCAGTGTTGAAGGAAGAATGTAGCGGCATGTTATAAATATCTTTATGGCTTCACAATAGGGATAACCATTATTTACTTTTTCTTCCTGTTTTTGGGAGTATGGCAGGATTTTTTGTAGTTTTGATATGAATGATTAATGCCGTTTGAAAAAAAGCCGCACTTGCGCTAGAGGTAAACGAAAGTGCGGAAAATTCAGAGAGTTACATTGAAATATGGGTTGGGCCGCTTAACGCTGGCGTGCTTTAAAGCGGGGGTTGCTCTTGCAAATAACGTACACTTTGCCTTTTCGACGGACAATTTGGCAGTCGCGGTGTCGTTTTTTTGCAGTTTTTAGGGATGAGAGGACTTGCATCATTTATCCTTTCTGAAGGAAGACATCATGGATTGGTAACGTTGGTTGAACTTGCTGGCGCGGCCTTCGATATTGACATTGCGTTGTTTTCCTGTGTACACCGGGTGGGACGCGGAAGAAGTATCAAGCGAAAAGAGGGGATACTCTACTCCGTCCTTCCAAACCATGGTTTTTCCGTGGGTATTGGCGCATGAACGGATGAGCCATCCTTGGTCTGCGCCGCTGTCGTAAAACAGGACGGTACGATAGTTGTCTGGGTGAATATCAGGTTTCATTTCTTTCTCCAGTAAATGTTATGGTATAACATTATACTCCTAGAAAAAGAGCAGGCAAGTGTTTTTTTGTTTTTCTTTATCACGGGATTGCGGCATTTTGATAAAATATGCGGTTTCAGACGGCCTTTTTTCATGAGGCCCTCTGAATATTTTGTTTTCTGATGATAGGAATATGATGTATCTGCATAAGGGTTTCAGATTGGGCGGTGCGGTAAGCAAGGTGATGCCGATTGTCCATGTATTGTCCAAGCTGGGGCTGTTGTTTTCACTGCTGTTGGCCGTGCCGACACTGATGTCGTATTTTTATCACGACAGCGCGTTTTTCGTGTTTGCCTATACGGCTTTGACCGTATTGCTGGTATCGTGTGTAACTTGGGTGCTGACGCTGCGTTTCAACCGTGAATTGCGGCCGCGTGACGGATTTACCCTGGTATTGATGTTATGGCTGGCCTTTGCCGTCGTGGCGGCGATGCCGATTTATTTCTATATGCCGTCCATGAGTTTTACCGATGCATTTTTTGAAGCGATGTCGGGGCTGACGACGACAGGTGCGACAGTGATTTCCGGCTTGGATACGCTGGCGCCGTCGGTAAATTTTTGGCGGCACATGCTCAACTGGCTTGGCGGTATGGGTATTATCGTGCTGGCTGTGGCGATTTTGCCGATGTTGGGCGTGGGGGGAACGCAGCTTTTCAAAGCGGAAATTCCGGGTATGGATAAGGAAAGCAAGATGGCTCCCCGTATTTCGCAAGTGGCCAAACGGCTGTGGTTTGCTTATGCGCTGACAACTGCTGCCGCCTTTGTATCCTTACATATTGCCGGTATGGGTTGGTTTGATGCCTTGTGCCATGCGATGTCGGCTGTGGCCTTGGGCGGTTTTTCGACACATGATGACAGCGTTGCCTATTTTGATTCTGTAGCAGTCGAATGGACGTTGATGTTTTTTACTGTCTGGGGCGGTATCAATTTTGCCAGCCATTTTACTGCGCTGGGCAACCGCTCTTGGCGGGTGTATTGGAAGGATGAAGAATGCCGCACCATGCTGCTGGTTTTGTCGGGTAGTATTTTGATTTCGGCATTGTATCTGTGGCAGCAGGACGTGTACCAAAGCCTTGGCGAAGCTTTGCGTTTTGTCAGCTTCAACTTTGTGTCTATAGGATTGGCCAGCGGTTTCTCCAATACCGACTTTGCACAATGGCCGCTGATTGTGTCGTTGTGGATGTTTTTCCTGTCGAACGTCTTGGCAAGCTCAGGCTCTATGGGCGGCGGTATTAAAAATGTGCGTGCATTGGTGTTGTTCAAATTCAGCTTGCGCGAGATGTTGATTTTGCTGCACCCGCGTGCGGTTCGTACGGTAAAGGTCAACAATCGCTCCATTCCGGATCGTATGGCGCTGACCGTCATGTCGTTCATCTTTATTTACTTTATGACGGTCATCGTATTCAGCTTTTTACTGATGGCGGCAGGCTTGGACTTTTTATCCGCCTTTACGGCAGTCATTGCCTGTATTACCAATGCAGGGCCGGGTTTGGGTGCAGTTGGTCCGTCGCATAATTACGCCGCGCTGAGCGATGTACAGAAGTGGCTGTGTACGGCTGTGATGTTGTTGGGACGTTTGGAGATTTTTACCGTTTTAATTTTGTTTACTCCGGCATATTGGAAGAAATAAGTGTAGAAAAAAGCCGTCTGAAATTTCAGACGGCCTTTTTATAAATAGCTGAATTTAAGCGTATTGTTTGAGCAATTCTTTGAATTGTTCGCCAGTTTCAGGGTGTTTCAAACCATAAGCCACGGTTGCTTCAAGGTAACCCAATTTGCTGCCGCAGTCGTAGCGTTTGCCATCAAATGCATGAGCCAACACAAACTCATGGTCGAGCAGGCGGGCAATACCGTCTGTCAGTTGGATTTCGTTGCCGGCGCCGCGAGGCAGGTTGGTCAATAAGTCAAAAATACGCGGAGTCAGGATGTAGCGGCCGACAACAGCGAGGTTGGAAGGTGCTTCTTCTGGTTTTGGTTTTTCAACAATATTGACTACACGTTGATAGCTTTTCAGTTTTTCAACTTCAACGATACCGTAAGAGCCTGTTTGGGAAGGATCAACGGTTTCAACGCCCAAAACGCTGTTACCGCTTTGGTTGTACACATCAACCATCTGTTTCAATGCACCTTTAGGCGCATCAATCAAATCGTCTGCCAAAATAACGGCAAAAGGTTCATTACCAACGGCAGCCTGCGCGCACAATACGGCATGACCCAAACCCAATGCTTCAGTTTGACGGATGTACATGCAGGTAATGTTGGAAGGCAGGATATCGCGAACGTGCGCCAACAGTTTGTCTTTTTGACGCAATTCCAATTCGGTTTCCAACTCGTATGCTTTGTCGAAGTGGTCTTCGATGCTGCGTTTGTTACGGCCGGTGATGAACACCATTTCAGTACAGCCGGCTTCAACCGCTTCTTCAACTGCATATTGAATCAGAGGTTTGTCCACGATAGGCAGCATTTCTTTAGGGCTGGCTTTGGTCGCAGGCAAGAAACGAGTGCCCATACCGGCAACGGGAAAGACGCATTTTTTAATGGGTTTCATATTATTATCCTATTTTAACTATGGGTTTATACCCAAAAAGTGTAAAGATGTAGTCGCATGTAGCGATGATACCACATGATAAGGGAGCAGTTGGCTTGAAAAGGCGGATTGCTTGTAGATACTGTCTTATCCCAGCAACGACAGCAATTCTTCTTCACTCAATACGGACACACCTAACGTTTGAGCTTTTTCCAATTTACTGCCTGCGGCTTCTCCGGCGACAACGTAGTCGGTTTTTTTGGATACGCTGCCGGAAACTTTACCGCCTGCAGCCTCAATCATGGCTTGGGCTTGGTCGCGCTTGAGTGTAGGTAAAGTCCCTGTTAATACAAAGGTTTTACCTGCTATGGCCTCATTAATGCCGTCTGAAATAGTTTCATCTTGAAGCTTAGACAGTGTTTGAGCAAAGAAAGTTTTCATATTTTCAAGCAGGGCTGCGTTTTGCGGTTTACTGCGCCATGTTTGCCAATCGGAAGGCAACGCTTTGTCGGTTTGCAAACCTTCTATGTTTTGTCCGGCAAGCTCCCACAAGGCCAGTGCTTTGGTTTCGCTGATTTTAAAATCGGGCAGGCGGGCAATCCAGCGTTGCGGCTCGGCATGGCGCAACGGCGGAATAGTGACAGCCTGGCTTTGCGGTGCAACACCTACAGCCAGCAGCTCGTCTATCATCGCCTGTTGCGCTTCTTGGGCAAAAAAGTGGGCGATGGAGCGGGCAACCACCGTGCCGATATCGGGCAGGCAGGCAAGGATGGGTTCGGGTGCATGGCGGACGTGTTCCAGCGTGCCGAATGCCTGTGCCAACGTTTTGGCGGTGCGTTCGCCGACGTGACGGATGCCGAGGGCAAAAAGGAAGCGGGCAAGTTCGGGCGTTTTGCTGGCTTCTATGCCTGCAAGGATGTTTTCCGCCCATTTGGTTGGCTGTTTTTTACCGGTTTTACTAAGTAGGGCATTGCCGGTCCCGCTTTCAAAGTCTTCAATATCACTGTTTGATGGTTCTTCCTCATTAGCTGACGCTTTATCCGCCGTTTCCTTCATTTTTTGCAGGGTTGGGATATCGAGGCGGTAGAGGTCGGCGAAATGACGAACCAAATCTTGTGCTACCAGTTGCTCGATTTGTTTTTGTCCAAGTCCGTCGATGTCCATGGCTTTGCGTGAGGCAAAGTGGATTAAACCTTGCGCGCGTTGTGCTTGGCAAAGCATACCGCCGCTGCATCGGGCAACCGCTTCGCCTTCTTCGCGTTCGATTTCGCTGTGACAGATAGGGCAATGGGTGGGCAGGCGGTAAGGTTTGTGAAGCGGTTCGGAGCGGGTTTCAGAAGGTGTTTCGGCAAACAAATCGTCTTGTAGGCCGTCTGAAACAGCAATGTTGGTCTCCTGCATTGGGCGGCGTTCAAAAATCACGCGCACTACCTCGGGAATCACGTCTCCGGCGCGGCGCACGACAACTGTATCGCCAACGCGTACGTCTTTTCGAGATACTTCGTCCTGATTGTGCAGGGTGGCGTTGGTAACGGTAACGCCGCCGACGAATACAGGTTGTAGGCGGGCGACGGGGGTTACTGCGCCGGTGCGCCCGATTTGTACATCAATGGCTTCGACAATGGTCAATGCTTCTTCGGCAGGGAATTTGTGGGCAATGGCCCAGCGCGGCGCGCGTGAGATGAAACCCAGTTTTTCTTGTTGCGCCAAGCTGTTGACTTTGACCACCATACCGTCGATTTCGTAGGGCAGAGTAGGACGTTTTTGCTGCATTTTCTCGTAAAATGCTAATACTTCGTCGATATTTGGGAAACAGCCGAAATTACCATCGGGCAGGCTGAAGCCAAGCTCTTTACAGTAGTTCAGCTCTTGCAGGTGTTCTTCTGCGATAAAACCGCCTTGTTGTCGGGCAATGGAATAGGGAAAGAAATGCAGTTTGCGCTGTGCCGTAATGCGCGAATCGAGTTGGCGCAGACTGCCGGCGGCGGCATTGCGCGGATTGGCGAAAGGTTTTTGTCCGTTTTCAGCCTGTCGTTCGTTTAAGGCGGCAAAATCGGCTTTAAGCATCAGTACTTCGCCGCGTATTTCGATAAGCTCGGGGATATTTTCTCCATGCAGGCGCAGGGGAATGTTGGATACGGTTTTGACGTTTTGGGTAACGTCTTCACCTGTTGTACCATCACCACGGGTTGCCGCTTGAGTTAATACGCCGTCGCGGTACAGCAGGCTGATGGCCAGACCGTCAAATTTAGGTTCGATAACGTATTCTGGTTTTTCTCCATTTAATCCGCCACGAACGCGCTCATCGAAAGCATACATTTCGGCATGGTCGAACACACCGTTTTCGTCTTGTGGCGAAAAAGCGTTGGTCAGTGACAGCATAGGCACTTCGTGGCGCACTTCGGCAAAGCCTGCTAAAGGCTCGCCACCGACACGTTGGGTCGGGCTGTCGGGCAGTTTGAACTCGGGGTAGTTTCGCTCCAATGCTTCAAGCTCGCGGAACAATTTGTCGTATTCGGCATCGGGTACGCTGGGCGCGTCTAGGGTGTAGTATTCGTAGGCGTAGCGGTTAAGGAGGTCGGTCAGGTATTTGATACGTTGTGCGGTCGGATTCATGAGCAATCGAAACAGAGTTTTCAGACGGCCTGATGATAGAGAGGCCGTCTGAAAATCGATGAATATTGAAGATGAAGGGATTTTACCTGA